>NZ_HG966617.1:3240720-3415905 GCF_000689395.1 Candidatus Phaeomarinobacter ectocarpi | reverse complement strand
TTTGCCCCCTGGTCCCCGCCTGCCGCGCCGGGGACCTAAACTTGTTCTTCTGTCAGGTACTGCGCGGCGTTGGCCTGCGCAGAATTCTATTTCGTCACGTATATGCGTTTGGACAGTTCCGGGTTGTCAGCCTTGCCGCCATGGAAGACCAGCCGCCTTCCAGCCCCCTGTTGTTCCGCGATGACCATTGCCATCAAGTCCGCCTTCAAATCCACCGGCCACATTGAAGCAGGACGAAAAGCCCTGCGCGGTCAGTGCCGCTGCAGCGGATGCACTTCGCTGACCAGAGCGGCAGAGGCACAAAATGGGGGCGTCTTTGGGAACGCCTGCCGCCTTGAGCTTGCTCGCCACATCGTCAGCGAATGTCGTGTTCTGAGCACCACCGGGGAACGCCTGCCATTCTTCGGTCAGCAAGGGACGCCCCGTTGCCTCGATGTCGGGCAGCCCGACGAAATTCCACTCAGCCTGAGTGCGTACATCAATCAGAATGCTGCGATCATCCTCATTGAGCAGCCGCCACGCCTCGGACACGTCGATGTCTCCTGCATATCCACTGCTCATTTTGCCAATCGCCCCAAACTCTGCACGCCGCCCCACACACCCTTTGCCTTCGACTAATGCAGCAGCGGCCAAGACCGGCTCAAGAGAAGTGCAAAACAAGCACTGTCCCTGCGCTGTGAAGCAGGGTCACTGCGCCACACGTTTCGCTACAACTTCGATTTTCAGAAGGGTGAGTACTACCTACTCGCCACGATACTATCAAACAGAGCAGATGCACTTGACTTAAAATGTCGAGATCGGAATCCCGACTGTACATAACTAAACAAACTAGCTCTAAATCTATGCTTGTAAATCAAGTACTTACTGCCGCCGCCTGAGGAACCAATACTAACGCCTGCGCGGCTGAAACATCAAGCGGACCATTTGGTGAACGTCACGAATCTTTTGCCGAACCGTCACCGACGGGCCGCCTGTTTCACTCGCTGATGCGAGCAGGCTCAACCGCAGAAAATCCAGTGTATTAAAGGCATTGGCGGCGGCGCAAGGGTGATTCGTCCACAGGCTGGAAAAATTAACCATCGTTGCCAAATGCGCACATGGCGCGTGTGCATAACTCGCCGCCGGGGCCCGCCGGACTCCTTCCAAGGGGTCAAGTCAAGCTTAAATAAAACCGTTCCTCATCCGGAAGCGACCCGTGTTTTGCTGAGGGGCCCTGCAACCTGCCATTAGGTCGATATCGAACCACACGGTAGGCACGAAAAAGGGCGCCTCCGATTTAACGGAGACACCCTTTGAAATTCTTTTTGGCCGCGCCGCGCTTAGGCCTGGCCGAGCGCCTTGATCCGGCTGGAAAGGCGCGAAACCTTCCGGGATGCTGTGTTCTTGTGGAGAATGCCGCGGTTTGATGCGCGCATGATCTCGGACTCAGCCACGTTCAGCGCATCCCTTGAGGCTTTCTGGTCGCCGCTGGCGATTGCTTCTTCAACCTTGCGGATGAATGTCCGCATGCGGCTCGTGCGTGCGCGATTTACTTCTGTGCGGCGCGCGATCTTGCGAACCATCTTCTTGGCGGAGCGTGTATTAGCCATCGGGCTTTAAACCATTTCTTGTCAGCGGCTCGTATGTGCCCGGCCCGATTTCACGTCGGAGGCAAGCTCAAACAGCGCTTGAACGTAAGGAATTTAAGAGGCGGCGTTATAACCGCGCGCCTGCCGCCGGTCAAGCAGGCTTTGGGGGGCAAAATCCCTGCAATCACAGGGCCTTCACGCAGCCCTACCAAGAATGTGTTTTGTCGAACACCCCGGCCGGCGCGCAGACTGCTGCTATTGAACGGCCAATCAAGGCTTGGCGCTGCGCTGACGCTGCTGTTCATGGGGGAAAACGATGGAATCTCTTGGGTTTGTAGCAGTCGCCGTTGGCGTGGTTCTTTTTGCTCTCGTGTCTCGACGGCTGGAATCAAGCGTCGTCACCCCTCCCATGGTGTTTGCCGTTTTCGGACTGGCCATTGGTGGAGCCGGGCTCGGCTGGCTTGATGTGGGCGATGGCATGGAAAGCGGCCACGGTTTTGTCCACGGGCTGGCGGAAATCACGCTCATTCTGGTGCTCTTCTCCGATGCCGCACGCATCGACCTGAGAGCATTGAAGGCAGACCACAACCTGCCCGTGCGGATGCTGGTCATCGGCATGCCCCTGGCGATACTTGCCGGGACAGCCGTCGCGCTGCTGCTGCCCCTCGGCCTGAGCCTGTGGGAAGCAGCACTGCTCGCTGCCCTGATGGCCCCGACAGATGCAGCCCTTGGACAGGCTGTGGTCTCAAATCCCAAAGTCCCGGCGCGCATTCGTCAGGCCCTCAATGTGGAAAGTGGGCTGAATGACGGAATTGCGCTGCCGCTGGTCTTTTTGTTTGCCTGCCTCGCAGGCGCTGCCCATTCGGTTGACGACATAAACTGGGCGACCTTCGCAGGGGCCCAGCTCGGGTTTGGCCCGCTGGCCGGTATCGTTATTGGCGGCGCGGGTGCCTGGGCCCTGGACAATGCTGCCCTCAAGGGCTGGATATCGGAGACCTATGAGGGGCTTGCGATGCTGGCTATCGCCTTTTTGAGTTTCGCCGGGGCGGAACTCATCGGCGGCAACGGGTTTATCGCAGCCTTTGTGGCCGGATTGGTGTTCGGCAATTTCCTGCGCGACCGCTGCAGGTTTGTCTTCGAGTTTGCCGAAGCCGAAGGGCAATTGCTGGTGCTGCTTGTCTTCATGGTGTTTGGCGCCGCCCTGCTGCCGGAGGCCATTGGCGCTCTTCAAACCCATGGGTGGATTGCGATTGCGTTTGCGGTTCTCGCGCTCACGGTTGTGCGCATGGTGCCCGTGGCCATTTCCCTGATCGGCACCGGCCTGCACTGGCGCAGTGTGGTGTTCCTGGGATGGTTTGGCCCGCGTGGTCTGGCTTCGATCCTGTTTGCGCTTTTCGTGCTGGAACAGGTGACCATGGGCCTTGGTCATCTCATCCTTTCCATCACCGTCCTGACGGTTGCCATCAGCATCTTTGCCCATGGGCTAACTGCGGTTCCGGCTGCGCGCATCTATGGGGCCTTCATTGCCCGACAGAAGTCGCGTGAAGAAATGATGCCCGTCAGCGAGATGCCGACGCGCACACCGATGCAACCACCAACATCTCCTCATCCGACTTCCGCAGACTGACAGCAACCAGACCAAAAAGAGGGAACATACGATGCTGAACGAACAACAAACCAAATGGTGCGAGGAAAGCACCACCGACTTTTCCGATCTTTCTGCGCTCTTTCTCAATTGCACGCTCAAGAAGTCCCCTGAGGTGTCCCACACCAAAGGCCTGATCGACATCTCGCGTGCGATCATGGAGAAAAACGGCATGTCCACCGAAGAGCTGCGCCCGGTGGATTTTGATCTGGCCTTCGGTGTCTATCCGGACATGACGAAGCAGGGCTGGGATAAGGACGACTGGCCGCAGATCCTCGAAAAGGTCATGGCGGCCGATATTCTGGTTGTGACCACACCGATCTGGCTGGGTGAAAAATCATCCGTCTGCACGCAGGCGATCGAGCGGCTCTATTCGGCGTCAAGCCAGCTCAACGATGCCGGCCAGTACGCTTACTACGGCCGCGTCGGCGGGTGCCTTGTGACCGGCAACGAAGACGGCGCCAAGCACTGCTCCATGAACATTCTCTATTCGTTGCAGCATCTGGGCTACACGATCCCACCGCAGGCGGACGCAGGCTGGCTGGGTGAAGCAGGACCAGGACCGTCCTATCTGGATGAAGGGTCAGGCGGCCCGACCAACGACTTCACCAACCGCAACACCACGTTCATGACGTGGAACCTGATGCATATGGCCCGGATGCTGAAAGATGCAGGCGGCATTCCCGCTCATGGCAATCAGCGGTCTGCATGGGACGCAGGCTGCAAGCCTGATTTCCCCAATCCTGAATATCGCTAGGGACTATTTGTGCTTGAAGGAGGGTTTGCGCTTGTCGATGAAGGCAGCCATGCCCTCCTTCTGGTCTTCCAGGGCGAAGAGCGAATGGAACAGGCGCCGCTCAAAGCGAATGCCTTCTGCCAGAGTTGTCTCGTAGGAACGGTTGACCGCCTCCTTGGTGAGCGCTGTCACAGGCCGTGACATGCCGGCGATCTTTTCGGCGGTCTTTACTGCTTCTTCCACAAGGTCCGCTGCGGGGACGATGCGGCTAACGAGGCCCGAGCGCTCAGCTTCCTCGGCATCCATCATGCGCCCGGTCAGGCACATTTCCATGGACTTTGATTTGCCGACAAAGCGTGTCAGGCGCTGGGAGCCACCGATACCGGGCATGACGCCCAGTGAAATTTCCGGCTGACCAAATTTGGCGGTGTCGGATGCCAGAATGAAATCGCAGAGCATGGCCAGCTCACAGCCACCGCCAAGAGCGTAGCCCGAAACCGCCGCAACGACCGGCTTGCGTGCTTCGGCAATGCGGTTGGCTTTTTCAAACAGGTCTTCCTTGTAGACATCCATATAGGTCTTGGGCTGCATCTCCTTGATGTCAGCGCCTGCAGCAAATGCCTTTTCCGAACCAGTGATGACCATGCAGCCGACCGCGTCGTCTGCGTCAAAGCCCTGAACCGCATCAATCAGTTCGTCCACCAGCTGCGAGTTCAAGGCGTTCAGCGCGTCGGGGCGGTTGAGCGTGATGAGCGCAACAGCGCCGCGCTTTTCAGTCTTGATGGTGTCGTAGGCCATGGGGGTCAGCTTCCTTGATGGGTCGGCAATTTGTATCGGCTCTATCTTTGGCATTGCCCGCAATAGAATGTCGAGCGTCCTGATTGAACAATCCGGCGAATGTCCTTGTCGCACCCCCGCGTGACGCAGGGGCTGCCTTCGCGGTCATACACTTTGAAGGTGTGCTGGAAATATCCAAGCGAGCCATCCGCCTGGGCATGGTCGCGCAGGGAACTGCCGCCGGCCTCAATGGCTTCGCGCAGGACCTGGCGAATGGTGGTCGAGAGTTTTTTCAGACGGTCCGTTGGTTCACCGGACTGTTTTACCAATGAGGCTGCGATGCGTTTGGGAGAGATGCCGGAACGAAACAGCGCCTCGCACACATATATATTGCCCAGACCGGCCACCACCGCCTGATCGAGCAGCGCGGACTTGATGGGCGACTTGCGGCCCGCAAGACCTGCCGCCAGCACATTTGAGTTGAAGCCTTTTTCAAGCGGCTCGGGACCCAGCTGTTGCAGGAAGCTGTTTTGAGCTTCGTTGCCGGTTTCCTCGATAGTCATGAAGCCAAAACGACGTGGGTCCGAGTACCGCACAACGCCACCGCCTTCCATGCGGAACACAATGTGTTCATGCATGGCGTGGGCATTGGCCCCGGTATCGAGATGAAACGAGCCGGGACGGTTTTTATCGTCGCCGGGCATTTCCACCACAAAGCGGCCGGACATGCCCAGATGCATGATGAGCAGCGCGCCGTCATCCAGTCGACCGACAAGGTATTTGCCACGTCGGTTGAGCGTCTCCAGGCGTGTGCCCATCAGGCGACCGGCAAAATTGTCCGGCAGGGGAAAGCGCAGATCAGGCCGCTTGGCCTCCACGTGCTCAAAGCGCTGCCCTTCCATGGCAGGTGCCAAGCCCCGGCGGACGGTCTCTACTTCGGGCAATTCGGGCATGGGGTGGGGTTAACCTTCAGGCAGCGACATTTTCACCAGTGTGGGGCGGTCTCATAGCGCAAAGCAACGGGGATGCGCTATGGTCCGCGCCCATGAGTGATGCACCGACCAAGAATGATGCCGCCTATGCAGATGCCGCGGCTCCCAGCAACGCAACCCATTTCGGGTTTCGTGATGTGGACCCGACTGAAAAGCAGGGTCTGGTCAATGGCGTGTTCCGCAATGTGGCGGGCCGCTATGACCTGATGAATGACCTGATGTCGGTTGGCGTACACCGGCTCTGGAAAGACGGCATGGTGTCCTGGCTTGCTCCGCGCAAAACGGGTGCGGCTTACGAGACACTGGATATGGCCGGCGGCACAGGCGACATCGCCTCACGCATTGCCCATCGTTCAAACGGCCATGCCAAGGTGCTGGTGGCCGACATCAACGACGCCATGCTGGGCGAAGGCAAGGTGCGGGCACAGACGGATCCCATGGGCGACCGGCTCTCATTTGCCTGCATGAACGCGGAAAACCTGCCGCTCGATGCCAACCGCTTTGACGCCTACACAATTGCTTTTGGCATTCGCAATGTGCCGGACCTTGATGCCGCGCTGAGCGAAGCGTTCCGTGTACTGAAGCCTGGCGGACGTTTCATGTGCCTTGAGTTCAGCCACGTGGTCGTGCCGCTGCTCGACGCGTTTTATGAGACGTGGTCGTTTGAAGCGATCCCGCGCATCGGGCAGATCGTCACAGGCGATCGCGACTCCTACCAGTATCTGGTGGAGAGCATTCGCAAGTTCCCACAGCAAAAAGCGTTTGAAGACCGCATCCGCGAGGCCGGCTTCTCACGCGTTACGCATCGCAATCTGACCGGTGGCATTGCAGCCATCCATTCCGGCTACAAGATCTAGGGCGGCGTCGCGATGATCCGCCATGTGCGCAATTTTGGACGGCTTGTCCGCACAGCCTGGGTGCTGTCGCGCTATGACGCGCTGTTTGCCCTTGATGCCGGCGAGCCCCCTGCCCCGGTCAAGGCTGCCCGCAGCATTGCCAAGCTGCGTCAGAGGTTCGGCGGTAGCAGTGCCAAGGGCTCTGAGGGTGACAGGCTGGCCGCTGCCCTCACAGAGCTTGGACCCAGTTACATCAAGCTTGGGCAGTTTCTGGCGACGCGGCCCGATGTGATTGACCCGGCACTGGCGCGCGACCTTGCAAAGCTCCAGGACCGCTTGCCGCCTTTTGATACGGCTATAGCGAAGCAGATTATTGCTGACGAGTTCGACAAGCCTGCCGAGACGGTTTTTCAGGACATGGGCGACGCTGTCGCGGCGGCGTCCATTGCGCAGGTGCACAAGGCCACTGTTCCCAATGCGGAAGGTCAGAACCATCCAGTGGCCGTGAAGGTGCTGCGCCCTGATGTTGAACGGCGGTTTGCCGCTGACCTTGAGGCCTTCTTCTGGGCAGCTCGGTTGATTGACCGGATGGTACCGTCGGCACGACGGCTGAAGCCGATTGACGTCGTGCAGACGCTTGCGGATTCCGTGGCGCTTGAAATGGATCTGCGCCTTGAAGCCGCCGCCATGTCAGAGATGGAAGAGCGCACCAAGGGCGATGCCGGGTTCCGCACACCTTCCATCGACTGGGAGCGCACCTCCAAGCGGGTGATGACCCTTGAGTGGATTGACGGCATTCCGATTGCTGACATCAAGGCGCTGCAAGCTGCGGGCCTTGATCTCAAGGAAGTGGCTGCGAACGTCATCAACAGTTTTTTGACCCACGCGGTGCGCGAGGGCTATTTCCACGCCGACATGCATCCGGGCAACCTGTTCGTGGAAGCAGACGGCACGCCGGGCGGCACTTTGGTGGCTGTGGACTACGGCATCATGGGGCGCCTCAGCCCCAAGGAGAGCCGGTTCCTGGCTGAAATCCTGTTCGGTTTCGTGATGCGCGACTATCGTCGCGTCGCCGAAGTGCATTTTGAGGCAGGCTATGTGCCTGAAAGCAAATCCGTCGATGCGTTTGCACAGGCCTTGCGCGCCATCGGGGAACCTCTGTTTGACCGAGAGGCACACGAAATTTCCATGGCGCGTCTTCTGGGTCAGCTGTTTGAAGTGACGGACCAGTTCGACATGGAGACCCGTCCGGAACTCATCATGCTGCAAAAGACCATGGTGGTGGTTGAAGGCGTAGCCCGCGACCTGGACCCGCAGTTCAATATGTGGGTGACGTCCGAGCCGGTGCTGCGCCAGTGGCTGGAAAGCAAGGTCGGCCCAGAAGGCCGCCTGCAGGACGCAGTCAAGGGCGCTGAGCGTATAGGCCGCCTGATGAGTGACCTTCCGGACCTGCTGGAAACAGCCGAGCGGGCCGCCCGCAGTATTGCCGGACCGGACGGCTCAGGTGCCGTCGAAGGCCTGAAACTGCATCCAGATACGGCGCGGGCCATTGCGGATGCCCAGGCCAAGCAGGAACGTCCGAACCGGATTGCCCTATGGGTCGGAGCAGCAGCTCTGGTCGTCATTGCGGTCACAACACTGCTCTAGGGCCAAAACGCGCCTACGAATGATTTTGCCAGCTATCTACACATTGCAGCCGTAAATACCTATATTCACCGCAACACTCGCGGGAATTATTGGATTTCTGCGGCTTTTGTGGTGTGGAAGGCGGGATCACGTGCTCGACGGCAAACGCATACTTCTGATCATCGGTGGCGGCATCGCTGCCTACAAGTCGCTTGAGCTGGCGCGGTTGATCCGTCGCCGGGGCGGCGAAGTGCGAGCGATCATCACCAAAGCAGGCCAGGAATTTGTCACGCCGCTGTCTGTTGGCGGGCTGACCCACGACAAGGTCTATACGGATCTGTTTGACCTGACGGCCGAGGCCGATATGGGCCACATCCAGCTGTCACGCGATGCTGACCTGCTGGTCGTGTGCCCGGCCACCGCTGACCTGATGGCGAAGATTGCCCATGGCCGCGCGGATGACATGGCATCCACCGCGCTTCTGGCGACGGACAAGCCGGTGATGATTGTGCCGGCCATGAATGTGCGCATGTGGGAACACGCCGCCACGCAGCGGAACCTCGCGCAGCTTATTGCCGATGGCGTGAGCGTTGTGGGTCCCACGGAAGGGTCCATGGCCTGTGGTGAATTCGGGCCGGGACGCCTAGTCGAGCCGGATGAAATCGTTGAAGCCATTGAAGCCAAGCTGGGCGGCAAGCAGTTGCTCGCCGGGCGTAAGGCGATTGTGACGGCAGGCCCGACCCATGAGCCGATTGATCCGGTGCGCTATATCGCCAACCGGTCTTCCGGCAAGCAGGGTTACGCCATTGCAGAAGCGCTGGCGCGGCTGGGCGCAGATACGCATCTGGTCTCAGGACCCACAGCCCTTGGCGATCCGCGCGGCGTCAACATCACCCGCGTAGAAACAGCCCGCGAAATGCTGGCGGCGACCGAAGCCGCCCTGCCCGCTGACATTGCGATTTGTGCAGCAGCGGTCGCGGACTGGCGCGCAGACACGTCGACCAATTCCAAGCTCAAGAAGGATGGCTCCGGGGCGGTGCCGCCATTGTCGCTGGTGGAGAACCCGGACATTCTTGCAATGCTGTCTGCTGCTGGGCCGAAGCGTCCGCAGCTGGTTGTGGGCTTTGCCGCTGAAACCGACGACGTGATTGACCACGCCACCGCCAAGCGCGTGCGCAAGGGCTGCGACTGGATTGTCGCCAATGACGTATCGCCGGGCACCGGCATCATGGGCGGCGACAGCAACACAGTTCACATCATCACAGACGGTGCCGCAGAGCACTGGGACCCGATGCCAAAGGCTCAGGTCGCAACGAAACTGGCCGAGCGCGTGGCGCTGGCTCTGACTTCCTGAGGGGAACGCTTTTCATGAGTTCGATTGACGTCAAGGTCATGCAACTGCCGCACGGGCAAGGACTTGATCTGCCGGCCTATGAAACTGATCAGGCCGCCGGCATGGATCTGCGGGCTGCCCTTGCTGAAGGTGAAGAAGTGACGCTGGCACCGGGTGCGCGCGCCATGGTGCCGACGGGCCTTGCGATTGCTTTGCCATCCGGGTTTGAAGCGCAGGTGCGTCCACGCTCGGGCCTTGCTGCCAAGCAGGGCGTCACGGTGCTGAATAGTCCGGGTACGGTGGATGCGGACTATCGTGGTGAAGTGAAAGTCATCCTGATCAATCACGGTGACGAACCTGTTGTCATTGATCGCGGCATGCGCATTGCGCAGATGCTGTTTGCGCCGGTGACGCGCGGTGTCTTTGCAGCCGTGCAGTCGCTGGATGAAACCGAGCGCGGTGCGGGCGGCTTTGGATCTACAGGAACGGATACAACAAGGAAGGCCGGGTAACGGCATGTTGCGGCTATCAAAGAAGACATTGCTGGCACTGGAAGCTGTCGTGGACGTTGCGTATAACGCGCGGCCTGACCCGGTGCAGTCAAAAGAGATTACCAAGCGGCAGGGCATTCCCCAGCGCTATCTTGAGCAGGTGATGCAGCAGCTTGTGCGCGAAGGCGTGCTCAAGGGTGTGCGCGGACCGCGTGGCGGCTACCGGCTGGCGCGTGAGCGGCGGCGTATCACGGTTGGTGAAATCGTGCGTGTTGTTGGCGCCATGGAAGCAGCCGACGATGCCCGGGATGAAGCCAAGGCCGCAGCTCGGGAAACGCGTGGATCCCTGAACGGTGCGGGCGAGACCATGACCACGCCTGCCGAAGAGAACACCAATGGTGGCTCTCCTTTGGGCGAGCAGGTGGTTCGTCCCATGTGGGATTCGTTTCAGGCCGACATGATGGATAAACTCAACGCCATCACCATTGATGATCTGTGCCGCGAGGCAGAGACCAAGGACATCAAGCCCGCGTCACAAGCAGGTATGGATTTCACAATCTAGATCACGAGCGTGCTCCACGAACAAGAAGCGCGCATAACAGGAGGCAACCCCATGACCGACAAGCCAGGCCGCGGCCGCATCTACGACTGCATCACGCAGACCATTGGTGATACGCCACTGGTGCGCCTCAAGCGCATGAACAAGAACGGCAAGGCCGACGTGCTGTTGAAGCTCGAGTTCTTCAACCCCCTGTCCAGCGTCAAGGACCGCATCGGCGTCGCGATGATTGAAGCGCTGGAAGCGCAGGGCAAGATCAACGAGAACACGGTTCTGATTGAGCCAACATCCGGCAACACCGGCATCGCGCTGGCTTTTGTGGCAGCTGCAAAGGGCTACAAGCTCATTCTGGTCATGCCGGAAAGCATGTCCATGGAGCGCCGCAAGATGCTGGCGCTGCTGGGTGCGGAGCTTGAGCTGACAGAAGCGGCCAAGGGCATGAAGGGTGCAGTGGCCCGTGCCGAAGAATTGCTTCAGTCGACGCCGAACGCCGTGATGCCACAGCAGTTCGACAATCCGGCCAATCCTGAAATTCATCGCCAGACCACGGCAGAAGAAATCTGGAATGACACCGACGGCAAGGTTGATGTTGTGATTTCCGGCATCGGCACCGCTGGCACATTCACGGGCGTAGGCTCTGTGCTCAAGGCCAAGAAGCCAGGCATGAAGATGATTGCCATCGAGCCGGAAGATTCTCCAATCCTGTCTGGCGGCCAGCCGGGTCCGCACAAGATTCAGGGCATCGGGGCGGGCTTTGTGCCGGGCAACCTGGACAAGGACTTGATCGACGAGGTCATAACCATCGGCAATGAGACAGCCTTTGAAACGTCTCGCCAGGCAGCCCGCGAAGAGGGCATCGCCGGCGGCATCTCATCGGGGGCGGCCATTGCGGCAGCTCTTGAAGTCTCTGAGCGGGATGACATGGCGGGCAAGACGATCGTCGCCATCATCCCCAGCTTTGCGGAGCGGTATCTCTCTACTGCTTTGTTTGACGGCATCTAGGACAAACCTGTGGCTCTGACCGGCGACCAGCTTGAGCGCTATGCGCGGCATATTCTGCTCAAGGAGATTGGCGGGCCGGGCCAACAGGCACTTCTCAAGGCACGTGTGCTGATCATCGGTGCCGGCGGGCTTGGCTCGCCGGCAGCCCTCTATCTTGCGGCAGCCGGTGTGGGCACTATCGGATTGGTGGATGACGACACGGTATCGCTGTCCAATCTGCAGCGCCAGATCGCGCATACGACGGCAGCTGTGGGAGAAGCAAAGACGTCCAGCGCCGCGCGCACCATCAACGCGCTGAACCCGGATACGACCATTGTTCCGCATACAGAGCGGCTGACCGACGCCAACGCAGCAGCGCTTGTGGCGGGTTATGACCTGGTTCTTGATGGCTGCGATAATTTCGAGACCCGCTTCCTGGTGGATGCCGCATGTGCGGCGGCTCACGTGCCGCTAGTATCCGGCGCGGTCGGCCAGTTTGACGGGCAGCTGGCTGTGTTCAGGGCCTGGGAAACGCAGGCAGATGGATCGCCCTCACCCAGCTATCGGGACCTCGTTCCGGACCTGCCACCAGCGGGCAGCGTGCCGACCTGCGAGGAGGCCGGTGTCGTAGGGGCGCTCACAGGCGTCATCGGGTCCATGATGGCCATGGAGGCGATCAAGGAGTTAACGGGTGCGGGGACAAGCCTGGCTGGAAGCCTGCTGTTGTACGACGCGCTGGACACCCGGGTGCGGCGGGTAAAGCTGCGGCGGGACCCCAACCGGTAATGCACGCCGCAGGCGATCTACAGATCAAAAACCACTCCCTTTGGTTGCATTTTCAAGACTATCTTCACCTTTGAGATTGATACTCGACCGTCGGACACATTGGGTTGTAGGACGCGTCATGAGTACAGGTGGGGACCAGTTTTGTCCCATCGAGACAGATGGCAAATTGGCATCAGCCAATTTTGCTGAGTTTTATCAGCGCTGGGAAAAAGCCCGTGGCGACGCTGATCTGCCGCACCTGTCCAAAATTCAGCCCGCGGCCATCCCGCCCAAGTTTCTTCCCTACATTACCATCATTGGCGTCGAGAACCGTGGCACGCGTTTTGTCATCAGACTTGCGGGCAGTGCCATCAGCGATATCAGCCACGTTGAAATGACCGGCTGGGAGGCGGATGAGGCAAACCCGCTACCAACCCCAACCGACGGGTCGCAGGCATCCGTCGAGCGCCTCAAATGGAGCATCACACACCGCAGGCCTTATTGCATGGCCGGGCCGGCGCGCTGGTCGGGCAATGACATGCTTACCCAGCGCACGCTGGTGCTGCCCTTTGTGGGAGATGACAACAGGGTCGAACGGTTTTTGACACTGAATGATCTCGAGTTCAGCGGTAACCTATGCGAGTCCTGCGAGGCAGCTGCCTGCAAGACTGCGTGAGGACGACGCCTCTAAAGATGTGCGACCAGCTCTATCTCCACCATCGCACCGGGTAGAAACAGACCTGAGACCTGCACCATTGTGCAGGCAGGCACATATGCGCCCGCCCCTGCATATGCGGCCTTGCGATGCTCAAAGGCACCGCCAAGCGCTGCTAGGTCTGTGGCAAAGATCGTCTCCTTCACCACGTCTTTCAGGGATGCATCGCTCTCCGCAAGAATATCGTTTATGAGCGCATAGGCTTGCGTGATCTGCGCATCCATGTTGCCGGGACTTGCGATTTCCAAGGTGTCATCCACCGCAAGCACGCCGGACACGTAAAGGGTGTTGTCGGCCTTCACCGTCTGAGAAAATCCGATGCCTTTTTCCGTATCTCCGAAAAAATGCCTGCACTGTTCTTCACGCGCCATGAATTGCCCCCTAGAATAGAATTTGTTCCATACGATTATATTTTTTGATCGATCTGTCAAAGAGCAAAGATGTCCGACCATGACACGCAGCAGCAAAACAACCCCTAATGTCTCTTCCGAAACTCCGGCCAAGGGGCGCCGCCGGGCGCGTGTGCTGGAGGCAACGGAAGCTCTGTTTACAGAGCAGGGCTACAACCAGGTGAAGATGGAGGATATCGCGCGCGAATCCGGCGTGAGCCTCGGCACGATCTACAGCTACTTTGGATCCAAGAGCGGTATTATGACAGCGCTTCTGGCGCCTGTAACAGCGCGGATGGAAGAGCGCGGGCAGACCATTCTGGCCAATCCGCCGACGCGGCTGGAGGATGCGATCGCAGCCTTGTATGAGGCGCACAGATTTGAAGATGACTGGAAAAGCCTACATTTTCTCGAAGCCTTCAGCATTCCCGACACATTCAGCGACGCGCAGATCGCAGGCGTCCATCGGCACTATCAGACATTTATCGAGGCACAGTTCCGGGCCCTCCTGGATGGGTTCGCCGCGCGGGACCGCCTGCGGCCCGGGCTTGATCCCGGCGACATGGCATTCTTGCTTTACCAGCTCATGCTGCGGCATTTTCAGGCCTACGTGACCGGCGAGGATGGCATTTCCACCTACGAAGCCATGCGGGTGGCGATGCACCGGCGCGCCCGGGTCATGGTGGCAGGCTGGGAGCGTGATTGATCCGGTCTTCCATGTGGCAAATCCAAAAATATAATATTCTTCTTGATATTCTAATTTTGACTCATCAAGCTGCTCCCAGGTGACTTAACCGGGAGCAGACACATGCCTGATGATGGATCGATGGCGGGCGCAGGCGCGAGGCCCAAAGGTGCGCATATTGAAATGCCGCGGAACAATCCAACGGTGCGGCCGGGCGAGTTGATGCCCCGGGAGGGCGAGAATGGGGTCTACAGCCAATCCTGGTTTCCCATCTGCCTGTCTAGTGAGTTGGATGTGGGGACCATTCGCGGCGAGAATTTTCTCGACGGCAAGGTCATTGCCTGGCGCGGTGAAGATGGCGTGGCTCGGGTGATGAGCGCATTTTGCCCGCATGTGGGCGCGGATCTTTCTGTTGGCTGCGTCACCGGCAACCATGTGCAGTGCGCGTTTCACAAGTGGGAATATGACAAAGATGGCGCCTGCGCGAAGACATTTATCGGCGATCCGGCACCCAAGATGGCGCAGCTCTACAAGTTTCCCACCCAGGAGCGACACGGCATCGTGTGGGCATTCAACGGAGACGAACCGCTGTGGGATATTCCCGACTTCGAAAAGCCAAGCGACGACGTGATCGTACGCAGCATCCGGGTGCCCAATCTCTTTCAATGTGACCCGTGGGTGTTTGCCGCCAACACGCCTGACATGCAGCACTTCAAGGCCGTGCACGGCATGTCCTTCGGCGGCGACGACCCCCATGACGCAGTGGAGTGGAACCCCTATGGCTTCCGCTACAAACTCAAGGGCAAGCATCAGGACGGCGTGGACATCGACTGGACGCTTGGCATTCGCGGCACGTCCATTTTCTGGCAGGAAGGTCCTTACGGAGATCACTGGTTTGGCGCGATGGTGGGCTTTGGTCTGCCGGAAGCAGGCAAGCACGAAGCCTTTGCGGCAGTCGCGCTTGAAAAGCCGGACGGCTCTGCCGCATCGCAGAAGCGATATGAGGAACAGTGCGCGATTACCGACATGCTCCTTGTAAGGACGGTTGGAGAGGATACGAATATCCTCAACTCCATCCACTATCGGCAAGGAACATTGACAGCAGGTGACAAGACGTTGAAGCGCTATCTGAAGATAGTCCGCGACTATCCACGTGCGCATCCATCCGGGCCGTTCATTTCGTGAGCACCGGCTGCCCTGATACCTAGTCGTCCGTTGGCAGGACGCGGTCGGGTGGTGCATTGCCATCGACGAAGCTGCGGATGTTGATGACGACTTTCTCGCCCATCTCTGTGCGGCTTTCGATGGTGGCTGATCCCATATGCGGCAACAGCACCACGTTGGGGCGCCCCAACAGCTTGGGGTTCACGGCGGGTTCGTTTTCAAACACGTCGAGCCCGGCACCGGCAATCTCGCCATCGTCAATTGCCTTTGACAGCGCCACCTCATCGATGATTTCACCGCGGGCCGTGTTGACGATGTAGGCCTCGGGCTTCATCAGCTTCAGCCGCCGCGCGTTGAGCAGGTGATAGGTCGCAGGCGTATGCGGACAATTGACCGACACAATGTCCATGCGGGCCAGCATCTGATCCAGCGAATCCCAGTAGGTCGCCTCCAGCTCTTCCTCGATGGCGGGGTTGGCCGGGTTGCGATTGTGATAGTGGATCGACAGACCGAATGCCTTGGCGCGCTGCGCGACGGCCTGGCCGATGCGGCCCATGCCGATAATGCCAAGACGCTTGCCGTGAATGCGGTGCCCCATCATCCAGGTGGGGGCCCAGCCCTGCCACTGATTGTCCTCGGTGATGATCTGCGCCCCTTCGGTCACGCGGCGCGGCACGGCCAATATCAGCGCCATGGTCAGGTCAGCAGTGTCTTCTGTCAGGACGTTGGGCGTATTGGTGACGGTGATGCCTTTGGCGTGGGCTGCCTCAACATCTATGTTGTCCACGCCAGCCCCGAAATTGGCGATCAGCTTGAGATCGTCGCCCGCCTTGGCAATGAGATCGGCGTCGATGCGGTCCGTCACGGTGGGGACCAGTACATGGCTGTCTGCCACCGCCTGTTCCAGCGCCTCGCGGGACATGGCTACGTCTTCGATGTTCAAATGCGTGTTGAACAGTTCGCGCATGCGCGTTTCCACAATGTCAGGCAGTTTGCGGGTGACGGTGACAATGGGTTTTGAATGCGGCACGGGACGCGACCTTATACAGATGAGCGATAGATATAAGCGCTTGGTGCCTGAGCTGCCTCAGGGCCAATAGGGACGGCGCAACGCCATGCCCTTTCCTACCACCCCCATGCGTCTGCATCAAAGCGGCTTGATATCAGGTGGTGGCGGGCCATCTCGGCATCAACAGGCTGCTTGACCCGCGCCAAACGTGCTTGCGATAAGGGGTATCCCCCATTGCCGCGATGGCAGCAGAACAAGAATACCGGTTTGCCCCGCATTTCAGCCGACATGTTTTTTTCCCTTCGTCACCTTCCACACGCCCTTCGCGCGCTTTTGCGCAGTGCGGGGTTTGCGGCTGTTGTCATTCTGGCTGGCGCTGCGACGGGGCCTGCCAGCATGGCGCAGCCGAGTGCCGCCAGCACGCTGAGCGGCGGCGTTCAGATCGGGCCGGTGACCGGCCTGCCAATGCCCCGTTTCGTGTCGATCAAATCGAGCCCCGTCAATGTGCGCGGCGGGCCCTCAACCAATCATCAGGTTGCGTGGGTTTTCGTGCGCAAGGATGTGCCGGTTGAAGTGACGGCCGAATTTGAAAACTGGCGGCGTATCCGCGACGTGGATGGGGATCAGGGCTGGGTGTTCCACACCCTCATCGACGGTGAACGGACTGTCATGGTGGTTGGACCTGACAAGCAAGCACCGCGCACAGGCGACCTGGTGCCGCTTCACTTTGCACCGGACACGGCAAGCGACGAAGTTGCCCTTGTGGAGCCCGGCGTGGTGGGCGCGCTGGTCAATTGCAGCCAGACGTGGTGCGCCGTACGCATGGGCCCGCACGAGGGTTTCATGCGGGCCACAGCGTTGTTCGGCATCTACGCCCGCGAAGCGGGCTGACGCGGCTTAGGCGAAGTCGCCGCCCAGACGGGCAATCATGGCATCAGACACAACGGCGAGATGCTGGTAGTTCTCGTGAGAGAACCCGATCATGACCTTGGCACCGGGCTTCTTGAAGGCTGCAATCTGTTCATCCGTGAACGGAAAGTGCAGGAAGTGCACGGATGATGATTTGCCGTCTTCAGATGTGCGGTCGATGTCGTGCTCCGGGTCAGACATCACACGGTCACCGTCAATGTCGATGAAGGCTGTCTCTTCGATGCCGGCCAGCTTGTAGAGCACGTTCTTGCGGCGGATCGGATCATCGATCTCGAACATCACTGTCGCGACAAGCTCTTTGCCCTTGGGGATGAGCGGATTGTAGGCAGTCAGTTCATCCTCGATCTGCTCGTCGCCACCTTTTTCGATGTAGAGCATCTCGTGGATCTGGTGCCACATGGTCTCGTAGCTCTCGAAGTAGAATGTCGCGTGCGGCCCCACTTCGATGCGGCGCTCGCGCTTGACGGGCATCATGGCCTTGCGGCGCTCGGCACGTTCCTTTGCATAGTCCTCGATGGACATGATGTCGCCGCGGGTGATCTCGCTGGGATGGGGCATCTTTGTCATTTCCGTCCTTAACTCAAACATGTGCCTGCAGGCGCGGGGTCAGGGTCTGACCTAAAGCCCGTACGCCTGGGCAAGCAACTCAATCGGATGCGCCGACGACGGTCTGGGCTTGCTCTCATCTATGAGACCAAGCTCATCCATTTCCTGCATGATGTGCTTCAAGGCCAGAGGGCATTCACTCACAACATGTTCGGCGCTGGCCTTAGAGATATTCCGCGCGGTGGTTTTGCCAACCTTCATTGCCACATCGTGGGTCTCTTTCAGCACACCGAATGTGCCGCCATGTCCCGCGCACCGCTCGACCGGCGTCACTTTGGCGTCAGGAATGAGCTTGAGCATCTCAACGGCCTTGGCGCCCATGTTCTGCGCGCGGGCGTGGCATGCCAGATGAACTGCAACACCGCCGTCCAGAGGCTTCATGCCGTCTGCGATGCCTTCGTTCTTGGCAATATCGACGATGTATTCGTCAATGTCTTTGACGGCCTTTGACAGGGCAATGACGTTGTCGTCGTCAGGCACAATCAATGGCCACTCGAATTTCATCATCAGGCCACACGACGCAATAAGAGTGACGATGTCCCAGCCTTCATCGACCTGGGGGCGCAGGTCGGCAGAGACTTTCTTTGCCTGCTCGGCGACACGCTCGAGGTCGGCCTGTTCCAGGAATGGCATGCCGCAGCAGCCGGGATAGACCGGCTTGGCTGTCACGCCCTGGCGGGCCAACACCTTGAGGGCGGCTTCGCCCATCTGCGGGTTGTTGTAGTTGCCGTTGCAGGTGGCAAACAGCGCCGCCTTGCGGGCCGTTGCCTTGCCGTCAGCGGCGGGGGCCAGAGTGCCTGCCTTTTCGTGGGCCTTTGCGCGCATCATAAGCGTCTTGCCCGCAAAGGTCGGCAGCTCAGCCTTGGCATCAATGCCCGCGACTTTTTCCATCACCGGGCGCGTGAGCTTGTTGTCTTTCTTCGATCCCCAATTGGCGAGGCCCGCAATCGGCCGGATCATCTTGCCGTTTCGATCCATCTCGGCCAGCTGACGCGCGGTGACATTTCCTGCGTCGCCATTCTTGGTGCGTACCTTGCGGTAGCGCAGCATGAGATGGGGGAAGTCGAGATTGAATTCATGGGGCGGCACGTAGGGGCACTTCGTCATGAAGCACATGTCACACAAGGTGCAGGCTTCTTCTACGGGACCGAACTGATCTGACGTGACGCTATCAAGTTCACCGCTCTCGCTGTCGTCGATCATGTCGAACAGCCGGGGGAACGAGTCACACAGATTGAAGCAGCGACGGCAGCCGTGGCAGATGTCGAAGACGCGCCGCAGTTCTTCGTCGAGCTTCGCCTCGTCGTAAAACTCGTCGCTGGTCCAGTCGATGGGATGCCGGGTGGGTGCTTCTAGGCTGCCTTCTGCCATGGGTCTTTATGCCTGTGTCTTTTGGAAGATCGCGATATGGGAACAAGTAAGGGCCGGGAACATGTCCCGGCCCTTTTGTCTGTCGGACGTGACTTAGGCGTCCATGCCGTCGAGGGCTTTCTGGAAACGACCAGCGTGGCTCTTTTCAGCCTTGGCGAGTGTTTCGAACCAGTCAGCGATCTCGTCGAAGCCTTCTTCGCGTGCCGTGCGGGCCATACCCGGGTACATGTCTGTGTACTCGTGGGTTTCACCGGCAATGGCTGCCTTCAGGTTCTTGTCGGTGGCGCCAATTGGCTCGCCCGTTGCCGGGTCACCGACTTCTTCCATGAACTCGAGGTGGCCGTGTGCGTGACCGGTTTCACCTTCGGCGGTGGACCGGAATACGGCTGCAACATCGTTGTAGCCTTCAACATCCGCCTTCTGCGCGAAGTAGAGGTAGCGGCGGTTTGCCTGGCTTTCACCGGCAAACGCTTCTTTCAAATTATCCAGGGTCTTGGATTCTGCGAGTGACATTTTAGGGGATCCTCCTCATCGAAACTCGGGCGACACTGGCTGCGCAGGTGCCTGTGCACAGGCGGCCGCGGGCCATCGCCATACCCTGCAAACGTAGTAGCAGGCCCTGCCCTGTCAAGACTGGAACAGGTCTAAACAGTGCCCAAACGCTTTGTTTTAGAAAGTATTTTTGCGATCAATTCGCAGCTACTGGAGACCGGTTTCGGCGCTTTTGCGCCAAGTCTTTGAAGCCAAAGACCTATCGGCGTCAGCCATCGGTTTTCGCGCTTTGAACACGCACGATCACCTCGACACGCTCCAGCGCAGCACCGTCGGGTACCTGCGGAAGCCCGGTCACGGTGATGCCGTCACCGGGGATGTCTTCAAGGCGCGCATCATCCACATGGTAGAAATGATGATGATCGCTGAGGTTGGTATCAAAATAGGTGCAGCCGCCATCGACCACGACCTGGCGCAGCAGGCCCGCATCGGTGAACTGGTGCAGGGTGTTGTAAACCGTCGCCAGAGAGACCCGCACACCGCCCTTGGAGGCTTCTGCGTGCAGCGCTTCGGCCGTCACATGCCGGTCGCCGCCGTCAAATAGCAACCGCCCCAGAGCAAGCCGCTGACGCGTGGGGCGCAGGCCCTTGTCGCGCAGCGCCTGAAGCGTCTGGGCGTAGGGCCGGTCACCGCTCATGGCGGCCTCACTGGCTGACGCGGGGCCAGCCGATTTGGGGGATGTGGAAACTGGGTTCGTCATGGCATTTCAGCCCCGAAGTGAAGGGCGGCCCTGAGACGAGAGGTGAGCCACGGGGCCCATCCCTCTTTGGAATGATTACAACAACACCCAAAATGTGGTGTGCCTCAAGGACTTGTCAAGACACGAGGGAGCGGGAAACCGCCCCCAGATCCGGCGGAAATACCGTTTCTGCGGTTTTTTCGATCTCATCAAGCGTCCACCACCGCATTTCCTGCAGGGCGGCGCGCTCGCTTTCTTCCGTTCCACCGGTGAAAACCGGGTCGCCGGCGGCGCATGCGCCATGGAAGAAAACGTCCCGACCGCGCCACTCATTGCCGTTCACTTCAAAGGTGCTTTCGTGGACATGCACGGGGCCTTCGAGCGCAACGGAGAGCCGAAGTTCTTCGTCCAGCTCGCGGATCGCCGCTTCCAGATCGCTCTCGTCGTCTTCGGCGCGCCCGCCGGGGGTTGCCCAGAACTCAAAGGGCTGGCCGTTCTGCGTGACCACAAAGCGCAGCAGCAGCACCCGGTAGGTCGGGTCCATCAGGATCACCCTGCCGGTCCGGCGCAGGTCGGGTGCTGCCATTGCTTTATCCTTCAGGCGTGCACCCTAGTCGTCTTCGCGGGTGCGGATCAGTTCATACGGTCCGCCTTTTTCCAGGCCGCGCTGATAGGCCGGGCGGTCGTGCATGCGCTGGGTGTAGGCAATCAGGTTGTCGTAGCCGTCAAGGCCGATGCGGCTGTCGGCTGCTTCGCAGATGAAGGTCAGCATGATATCGGCACCGGTCAGATCATCACCCATGAAGAACAGGTTGGAGCCCAGGGCGTCGTTCATGTAGCCCAGATGCAGGGTGATTTCCGCGTCGATGACAGGCTGCAGCGGTTCGCCACCCTCGCCCAGCATGGAGGTGAAGAGTTTCATCAGGAAGGGCACCATGGCGGAGCCTTCCGCGTAGTGCATCCACTCATTGTACTTTTCAAAAGTGGCGCTGCCGGGCGCCGGCATGTACTTGCCGCCGCCATAGGTGCGGATCAGGTAATCGACCGCTGCGCCTGACTCGGCAATCATGTTGTCACCATCTTCGATGATCGGCGACTTGCCCAGCGGGTGCGCTTCCTTGAGTTCCGGAGGGGCGCGGTTGATCTCATTGCGCTTGTAGAACTTGATTTCATACTCAACGCCAAGCTCTTCGAGCAGCCACAAAATGCGCTGCGAGCGCGAGTTGTTGAGGTGGTGAACTGTGATCATCGGGACATTCTCCGGTCAAATGCGGGGGCGGGGATAAGTCTTCACATCACACAGGCCCTTACTGGCGAGCAGATGCAAGGATTTTCGGCCTTAGTTTTGCTTGATTTTGCTCGCTTTTGCTAATCCCTCGCGTGTGCTACCAACGCGAGCTAAGCAACGAATATCAAGAATGCAAAACGCGCCAGGACCGATACCGACCTCATGACCACAGTTCAGCACGCCTCAGGCCCCCAGAAGTCCAGTTACACCTATGACGACCTCATTGAATGCGGTCATTCGCGCCTGTTCGGGCCGGGCAATGCCCAGCTGCCGCTGCCGCCGATGCTGATGTTTGATCGGGTCACCGAAATCAACGCTGATGGCGGTGAGAACGGCAAGGGCGAGATGATTGCCGAGCTCGACATCAAGCCGGACCTCTGGTTCTTCCCTTGCCACTTTGAAGGCAACCCGGTGATGCCGGGCTGCCTGGGCCTTGATGCCCTGTGGCAGATGGTGGGGTTCTATCTGGGCTGGACCGGCGCCAAGGGTGCCGGGTTTGCGCTAGGTGTGGGCGAAGTGAAGTTCCGCGGCAAGATTGTGCCGGAGACCAAGCTGGTGACGTATCATGTCACCTTCAAGCGGGTGGTGAACCGGCGTCTGGTGCTGGGCATTGCAGACGGCATTGTCCGCGCGGACGGCGAAGACATTTTTGAGGCGAAGGATCTGCGCGTGGGCCTGTCCACGGCATAAGTGCTGACGGCAGGGACTTCGGGCGCAATCGCGCAAACTGACATTTGGGTTGAAGAGGTATCTTGATGAGGCGAGTTGTCGTAACGGGCATGGGCATCGTGTCGTCGATCGGAAACAATACTCAGGAAGTGGCCGCGTCCCTGCGCGAAGCCAAGTCCGGGATTGTTGCCGAGCAGACCTACACGGATATGGGTTTCCGCAGCCAGGTGGCCGGCACCCTCAAGATTGACCTTGAGGAAGTGCTCGACCGCAAGACGCGCCGCTTCATGGGCGATGGTGCGGCCTACGCTTACCTCGCCATGCAGCAGGCCATCCGCGATGCGGGCCTGGAAGAAAACGAGATTTCCAACGAGCGCACCGGCGCCATCCTCGGCTCCGGCGGGCCGTCCACGAAAGCCATTGTGGCAGCCGCTGACATCACCCGCGAGAAAGGCCCGCGCAAGATTGGTCCAACGAGTGTGCCCAAGGCCATGTCGTCGACCATCTCCGCCAACCTCTCGACCCTGTTCAAGATCAAGGGCCCGAGCTACTCGATCGCGTCGGCCTGCACCACCTCCACGCACTGCATCGGCAATGCAACGGAACAGATTCAATGGGGCAAGCAGGACCGCATGTTTGCCGGCGGCGGCGAAGAGCTCGCCTGGTCGCTGTCATCACTGTTTGATGCGATGGGGGCCATGTCCTCCAAATACAACGACACACCCGACAAGGCGTCACGCGCCTATGACGCCAACCGCGATGGCTTTGTCATTACCGGTGGCGGCGGCGTTGTGGTGCTTGAAGAGCTTGAAGTGGCCAAGGCACGCGGCGCGAAGATTTACGCGGAAGTTGCAGGCTATGGCGCAACCTCCGACGGCGCCGACATGGTGGCCCCCTCTGGTGAAGGCGCTGCACGCTGCATGCGCATTGCCCTCGACGGTGTGGGCGAGAAGATTGATTACATCAACCCGCATGCCACTTCGACGCCGGTCGGTGACATTCCCGAAGTGAACGCCATTCGCGAAGTCTTCGGCGCGGACATGCCACCGATTTCAGCCACCAAGTCGCTGTCGGGCCATGCCCAGGGCGCGGCCGGTGTGCATGAAGCCATCTATTCACTGATCATGATGGACCAGGGGTTCATCTGTGAAAGTGCAAATATTGAGGAAATCGACCCGGTCCTGGCGGACGCCAACATCGTCAGGAAACGGGTTGATAATGCGGAGCTTAACTGTGTCCTCTCAAACAGCTTTGGTTTTGGCGGCACAAATGGTTCGCTCGTGTTCAAGCGCTACAATGGCTAAGGCGGCGCAAGGGATGAGCATCTTGATTTTGGTTAACAGCCCCATTGGGGTTCAGGGCCGGTTCGGCCTGCGTTCGGGGACGGGGGAAACCCACTAATGTCAGCGACTGGCAATCTTATGCAAGGCAAGCGCGGCCTCATTATGGGCGTCGCCAATGATCACTCCATTGCCTGGGGCATCGCGAAAGCATGCGCTGATCAGGGAGCAGAACTGGCCTTTACCTATCAGGGCGACGCGTTTGGCCGGCGGGTGACACCGCTTGCGGAAAGTGTCGGCTCCAAACTCGTTCTGCCCGCTGATGTGGCTGACGAGGCGTCTCTTGATGCGGTCTTTGGTGAGCTTGAGAAGGAATGGGGTCAACTCGACTTTCTGGTTCATGCCATTGCGTATTCGGACAAGAATGAGCTCAAGGGCCGCTACCTCGACACGACGCGCAAGAACTTCCATCAGACCATGGACATCTCCTGCTTCTCCTTCGTGGATATCGCGCGCCGCGCGGCCCCGATGATGCGGGCCGGCGGCTCCATGGTGACGCTGACCTATGCAGGCGCTGAACGCGTCATGCCCAATTACAACGTCATGGGTGTGGCGAAGGCTGCCCTTGAAGCCTCCGTTCGCTACATGGCCGTTGACCTTGGCCGTGACGGCATTCGCGTCAACGCCATTTCTGCCGGTCCCATGCGCACGCTGGCAGGCTCTGCGATCTCAGACGCCAAGACCGTGCTGAACTGGAACCTCACTCACGCACCACTGAAGCAGCCCATAGAACTGGAAGATGTCGGCGGTGCCGGTCTCTATCTGCTGTCGGACCTGTCGCGCAGCGTCACCGGTGAAGTGCATCACGTGGATGCAGGCTACAATGTGGTGGGCATGCCGCAGGCGCGCGATCTCGACAAGGATCTGGTCGGCAAGGGCTACGCCAAGGTTGCCAAGGCCCGCAATGGTGGCCGCAGCAATGGTGCGAACGCGGACAATGATGCATCCGGCACATCCGCTGCCACTGACGCGGCCGAGTGAGCAGGCCTGAGCCAAGATCACATCATGACGGCGTGACCGGAACGGGATTCCGGCGCCACCTGAAGCAGGCGACTGATGCACACCATCAGCGGGTGGATCAGCGGTTTGATCAACTGGACCTGCACTCCAACGCCGATCGCCGCATTTTTCTGCACAGCCATGCGCTGGCTTTGTCCAACGTGGCTCCCTTTCTGGACCGCGCGCACGAAGTGTCCGGCCCTGTGTCCTTTTTGCCCCGTGTATGGTCTGAGCAGGTTCGGCTTCTTGAAGCAGATTTGCGGCAGGATCTGGCGGTTTCCGGTGATAACCCCGCAGTTTTCGATCTGCCGCTTGACGCGTCACACCACGTCTTGGGGATAACATATGTTATAGCGGGCTCGCGTCTTGGAGGTCAGGTTCTCGCCAAGCGGTTCGCCGCCAAGCAGAGCGGTGCGCGCGTGCCGCACTACCTGACCCGACCACTCCCGCAAGGCGCCTGGCGCCAACTATGTGATCACTTGGATTCCATAGTTGATGGGGAGATACAGGATCAAGTTGTCTGCTCGGCAATGTACATGTTCGACCGCTTTGAGGGTGCTGTGACCAGGACGAAGCAGGACGAACGTGGAAACATTTACCGGCAATGAGACACCCCAGGTCGATCTGACGAACTGCGACCGAGAACAAATTCAGTTCGCTGCACATGTACAACCTTTCGGATGCCTGATCGCGGTGTCTTCCGACTGGATGATCTGTCACGCCTCCTTGAATGTCGAACAGGTGCTTGGCGCCGAGGCGGAGAAAATCATCGGCACACCGCTGGCAGACATTGTGAGTACGGATGCAATCCGTGTCTTTCAACACGGACTGCAAATCTCTGCCGGGGCGCAGGCGGTTGATCGCCACTTCGACATCGCATTGCTGACAGCCACCGATACGGCCTATGACGTCGGCGTTCATCAGATCAACGGCACTGTGATCCTCGACATCGAACCGCATGATGCGTCTGACGCCACCGACCACGTGGCGTTGATCGGATCGGCAATCAGACGTGCCACCGATCTTGACGATTTTGACGCATTGCTGTCGATGGGCGTGCAGCAGGTCAAGGCTCTTACGGGCTTTGATCGCGTGATGCTCTACAAGTTTCATCCCGATGATACCGGCGAAGTCATGGCGGAAGCAGTTGAGCCGCAGATGGAACCGTTTGTCGGGCTTCGCTATCCGGCGAGCGATATTCCGCGCCAGGCGCGGGCTTTGTATCGCCGCAACCTTCTGCGCATCATCAGTGATGTGGACGCGCGACCGTACCCCATTATCCCGGAGCAAAATCCGCGTGGGGAGCCGCTTGATCTGTCCCTGAGTGGTCTGCGCGCCGTCTCGCCCATTCACCTTCAGTATCTGCGGAACATGGGTGTTCGTGCCTCCATGTCGATCAGCCTCATCGTTGACGGCAAGCTCTGGGGACTGATCGCGTGTCACCACACCCAGCCTCATGTGCTGCACTATCGGCTTCGCTCCGCAGCGGAGCTATGGGGGCAGATGTTTGGTTTTCTGATTGAGAACCACATCTCGCGTCACGCGCGGCAGAGTGAAGAGCGCGGGCAGCGGCTGTGCGAACAGCTGAGCACCCAGCTTGCGCCGGACAGATCGATTCCTGAAAACTTCGATCTCATCGCAAATACGTTTGAAGAGGCCATCCTCCATGACGGCATTGTCGCCTGGATTGACGGTGTACGCCTCTCCCGAGGGGCGGTTCCGGACGAAGAGCAGTTGGAGGAACTGGTAAAGTTCATCAATACGGCGGCGGCGAACGAAGTCTACGCCACCGATCACCTGTCGAAGTTCCATTCGCCCGCTGAGGCCTATCGCGATGTTGCTGCCGGTGTTCTCGCTCTCCCCGTATCGAGAACGCCGCGCGACTATGTGCTGCTGTTTCGCAGGGAAGTTGCGCAATCTGTTTCATGGGCCGGTAACCCAAACAAACCTGTCACAGTGAAAGACGGGACGACCCGCCTCACGCCGCGTGAGAGTTTTGCTGCCTGGCAGGAAATCGTGCGCGGCCAGTCCACGCCCTGGGACGATGGAGAACTGGCTCTGGCGGACAGTCTGCGCGCCGGTATTCTTGAGGTTGTTCTCAGGATGTCCGATGCCACCAATGAGGAGCTGCGCGGCGACCAGGAACGTCAGGAAGTCCTGATTGCCGAACTCAATCACCGGGTGCGGAACATTCTCAATCTGATCCGCAGCATGATCTCGCAAAGCGCCAGCGATGCGACCTCCATTGGGCAATACACGCAGATATTGGGCGGACGTATCCAGGCCATCGGGACGGCCCATGACCTCATCACCGAGGTCAACTGGGAGGCGTCGTCCTTCAAGAGGTTCATCGAGACTGAATTTGCGGCCTATGTTGAGGGTCACTCGGACCGACTGGTCATCAACGGCAACGACGCGCGTATCGCCCCCAAGGCCCTGACCACGCTGGCGCTTGTCATGCATGAAATGACCACCAACTCCGTCAAATATGGTGCCCTCAACAGCGACGACGGCATTGTCACCATTGAACTTGAGCGCAGCACGGGCGGTGACTTGACTATTCGCTGGCGGGAGTCCGGTGGCCCGCAGGTTACCCCACCCACCAGACGCGGCTTTGGTTCCACCATCATTGAAAAATCGATCTCCTATGAACTCAAAGGTTCGACGGAACTCAACTTTGCGCCAGAGGGGCTTCAGGCGGTCTTCAACCTACCCGCAGCTTTGATCGAGGATGCAGCAGAGGACACGGTTGCCACCAGCGATGCCCCGCCGGTGGATACGGCGCCGCAGCAGAGCACTGTGTTGAGTGGTGAAGCCCTTCTGCTTGAGGACAACATGATTATTGCCCTTGATGCTGAGCAGATGCTGCAACGCATGGGGGCCAAGATGGTCCACACGGCGGCCAACGTGGCAGAGGCGCAGAGCATCATCGGCAAAGCCGACATTTCCTTCGCGGTGCTGGATGTCAATCTGGGCAGCGAGCGCAGCGATGAGGTGGCCCGCACGCTGCTCGATGCAGGCGTGCCGTTTGTGTTTGCAACCGGTTACGGGCAATCAGAAGAGTTGCGCACCGAGTTTCCAGACAGCATTGTTGTGACCAAGCCGTTCAGTGAGGCTACGCTGGCCGAAGCCATCAGCAAGGCCGTCGACATCACGACCACATAGGGAACCATTGCCATGCTGACAGTCTGGGGGCGTCGTAATTCTCAGAATGTCCAGAAGGTCATGTGGCTCATTGGCGAGCTTGGCCTTGAGCACACCCACATAGATGCGGGCAGTACATTTGGCGGTCTGGACACGCCGGACTTTCTGGCGCGCAATCCACACGGCAAGATTCCCGTCATTGAGGACGAGAACGGCGCTGTGTGGGAATCCCATGCCATTCTTCGCTATCTGGCAGCCCAGCATGATGGTGATACCTGGTGGCCGGCTGACCCTTATAAGAGGTCGGTGCAGGATCGCTGGATTGAATGGGCCACAACAACCCTCCAGGTGAGCCTGCTGGAAATCTTCTGGGCGTATTACCGCACCCCTGAAGACAAGCGGAATGCGGCTTTTCTCAAGGGTGCCTTCAAGCGGTGCCATGCGGGCTTTACCGCGCTGAATGCGCATCTTGAAGGCACGCCCTACATAGCCGGTGACAGTCTCACCCTTGCAGACATGCCCGCGGGCGCAACGCTGTTTCGCTATCTCACCATGCCGATTGACCGGCCGAGCCTGCCCCATGTGGAAGCGCTGTATGCGCGGCTGAGCGAGCGTGAGGCGTACCGCACCCATGTGATGGTGCCTTATGACGATCTGTTCGGGCGGATGGATTACTAGTCCCCCGCCTGCAATATCTGCGGCGGCAGATAGCCGTACTTCGGAAAACATTTGATCAGTTTACGGATTGCCTGAGCGTCCATGTCGCCTGCGATGTCTCCCGCCTCCAGTGCCGTGTCCAGATCGAAGTCATGACGGAACATGGCTATGAACGTGTCCTGTGAACAGGTGAAGTGATGATCTGCTTCGGGCGCATGCCAGTAGAGAATTTCCAGACGCTGGTCCTGGATGCGCAGGCTGGCTTCGAGCGGATTGTCGTCCCCGTCCCTGCCCGGCAGCACCAGATTGATGATTTGCGACACACCGCGCGCCTGACGGCGCTGGAAGGTAAGTGTCAGGTTGAACAGGAAGCTGAATATCTCGGTGGCATCCATGGTCCAGCCGACGCGGGTGGCAGTCTTGTGGGGGTAGCGACGGGGCACTGAGTCTTCCGCGTCCGATCCCGGCAGCACATAAACCGTTTCGGTCAGCTCCTTGTAGGGCTGCACGTGGTCGCGGTTGTAGGCGACTCTGTCTTCCAGAAACGAACCCAGCACGTTTTCTCCCGCCGGGCAGACGGCGACGCAATAGGCCGCCTTGTAGTTGGGCTTGAAAGACAGGCTTTGCCAGACAGACGCCGTTTCGCCGGGTGTCACGCGGGTGCGGAAATCATCGCGGTCCTTTGCTTCGACGACTTGGTCGACCCAGTCCGCCCAGCCGGCCATGAAGTCGCGGTAGTTGTGGGCGTAACAGGCTGAAAAGTTGAACGAGCCATCCATGCCGATGGCCTCGACCGGGCAGGCGGAGACGCACAGCTTGCAGTCGATGCAGGGACTGTAGTCGAGGGCCGCGCTCTGTTCGGTAACGTCGTGGGCGATCAGCACCGTGTCCAGCAGAATGAAGTTGCCGAATTTGGGATGAATGACATTGCGGTGCAGACCCATCTTGCCGATGCCTGCTGCTTCGGCGATGGGCTTGTGGTGAATGGGGATGGTATCGCCGGGCGCGTTCTGCATTTCCATGGGGAAGGCTGCGACCGCGTTCATGGCCTCATAACCTTCATCACTCAGGCGCCGCACCAGCTTGCGGGCCACATGGTTCACCTCGTCATAGGTTTCGTGAAACTCGTGATTGGCAATGGACCGGGTGGTGCTTTGCACGGCTGTGCGGTTCATGCGGCAGCAGATGCTGACCAAGGTTTTGACCTGCGGCATCAGCTTGGTGAGTTTGCCGAGCTGCGGTTGCAGCTCCTCGCGGGTGATGGCGACAAAGCCCGCGTCATCCGCACCGCATTCCATGACCAACGCCTTCAGCCATTCAGAATCGATTTGCGCGCCGGACCTGCTCTGCTGTCTCGCGGCGGCGCTTTCACGGTAGCGGATGATGGCTGGCTGATCTTCGAGGGCCATGAGGTGTTCCTACTAGTGTATATACATATTTGATAGTGAGAGGGGGGGTGCGCGGGCTGCGTGATGACTGCTCTAGACTTCTTTAGACGGGAGCCAGAGACAGATCCGTCAACAAGGCGCGGGCATCCTTCCAGCGTGTCTTGCCGATGTGAGCCGTCAGGCGGGCCTGGGCATCGCGCCACAGCGGGATGGCCTGTGTGAGCAGCGCGTCGCCCTTGGACGTAATGACGGGCACTTTTGTGCGTGGGGCTGAGCCCTTGCGCATCTCGATCAGCCCCATGTCCGCCAGCAGCTTGAGATTGCGGGTCAGGGTTGAGCGTTCCATGGCCAGAAAATCCGCCATGTCGCCAATGGACAGTTCCGCTTCGTATTTGGCTGTCACCAGCAAAGTAAACTGGGTGATCTTGATGCCCAGAGGCCGCAACGCGGCATCATAGGCGCGGGTGACACCGCGCGCAGCCATGCGCGTGCGCAGCGCGGCGCAGTTCTGGCCGATGTCCAGCAGGTCTTTTCTGTCGGTCCTTGTCGGCATGGCTGTCTCCTGATCATCTGTAATATGTATATGCATATTTAAAAGCTGCATTCAAGAGGTGTCTCAGGCAAGGGAGAACGGGAGCGCTGCCGTGGCAGCCCGGCCGTTGTGATCAAACTATGTATCGAGTGCCGCTCATGAGCAGCGCTCCCGTTACGGATGGTCTTCGGCTCAGACACAAACGATGGGGCGAAGCGTTACCTCACCTAATTCCACCGCAGCCTTGCTACCGGTCACACATGCATTCCGACACCGGTCTGGCCATGTGCCGCGTCCGCATGCACGTCCACCGGGGCGATCTTACTTTACGCGCCGGGCCGAGCCTTTGCCGCCTCATGGTCACCTGCGTTCGTTACCCGCACGCTGCCCACAAGGCCATCCGCCCCCATGCCCAAGCCCGGACGGTCCGGGATGCCCTCAAGCACGAGGCGTACCCAGTATGAGGCCGCCCAAAAGACCGGGGATAGATTCCTGAAATTTTTTCCGTAGCCCCGGACTTGATGCGGGGGGCAAAATTGCCGTCTTGCCTGCCGGAATGACATCGAACAAAAGCTGCGCTTTGCCGACCTTCCTTTGATTGTTATTAGTGCTCAATCGCGATTACCGGAGTGAGGCCCTCTGATGCGGATCGAGGAAATAATTGAATTCGGTAGGACGAGACAGTTTCATGGAGAGACCTCTGAATCCTGGAATTTTGGGGTTTGGCCGTATCGCTTGACTGACATCGTCATTAGATTCACCAAGGATCATATCGAAGACACGATAGAGCCGGCGGACTTCATGGCACTTTCAATCGAAGTTCTCGCCGACCTGCGCAACAATTCGCAGAAAATTGGCTATGGGGTCAGCGACTACTACAACGCCATCATTTTCAATGAAGGCGGTAAGGTGATTTTCGTTGGGGGCAAGGGAGTGGTTTGGGACCGAGACCTTGATTCTTATCAAAAGTACAGTTCTGAGGACTTTCACTATTTTGAGGTGGGATTGGATGAAATGGTCTTCTCTATCTGCAAGTTCATGGTGCAGTTACAAAGTTCATTGGCATTAGCAGAACAAATAGACCGAAGGGCCGACTAGCAGCTCACGGCCTGCACAGCAACCGAGAGTGGACCCCGGATCAAGTCCGGGGATGCGGCGGACCAGATCGTTCGGCGACCTAGGCGTGACGCATGTGGAAAATCATCTCAGGTGACGATGCGGCATCAAAGGATGATCCATCCCAGTCACCGTGGACATGCTCGGGCACCAGGCCTGCGGTGCGGAACACGGCTTCAATGGTCTTGCGCTCTGCAAAGCGAAGGACGCTGCGGGATACAAGCTCTGCCCCACCGGGAAATCTGTAGCGCAGGTCAAACGTCATGCATCCCGCGTCAGCCCCAAGAAACTCACGTGTCTCACGGACCGTGCCTTGTGGTGCTTCAAGATCAACCCCGTAGGCCCATCTGGATGGCCAGTCGATGAGCGGATTGCGGCTTTCAAACACCGCGCGGCCATCAGGCGCCAGGTGACGCTTGATGGATGCAGCCGCTGCTTCAATGTCCCGGTCCGTGGCGAGTGTCTGGAACGCATGACCGGTCATGATGATGAGATCAAATGTCTCGCCAAGGTCCAGTGACTGCGCGTCGCTCTCCACCCACTGAATGCGGTCGGCCTGCGGCTTGGCGCGGGCCACCGCCAGCATGCCCGGTGACGGGTCTGCGCCGACGACCACATGTCCGCGGGCGGCTATCGCGTCGGTGATGATGCCGGTACCGCACCCAATATCCAGAACCCGGCAGGGTCTGGTCCCTGCGAGCGCCAGATAATAGTCGCTGTCCTCGCTCCAGCCATTGCCAAGATCATAGATGGCGGCAAGGCGCGGATCATCGTAATGGGCGTCTGGCATGGCTACCCGTTGCCCCTATCCGTCACGCCGGAACTCGATGATGTCATAGGTGCTTTCGCGGGCGGGGTACGGGAACACAAACCGCAGCCAGTTAGGTCCCAGCATCTCGACGGTTGCGACCTTGTCGCGGTTGTCCGGTGATTTGCCGTCGGCGCTGTCACCCGCCTGATAGGCCCGCTGGGCTTCATAGCCATAATAACCGCCGCCCAGCAGCACCATGCGCCGGGGGCCATCTGTGTAGAGAGTGCCTGCAAAGTTCTGGGACCCGGTGACCTTCGTCACGGTCAGGGTGCCGGTGCGTTCGTCGATGCGGCATTTGAACCAGTCATAGATGACCAGCCCCACGAAAGGACCACCCACCTTGATGGTGCGGCACTGCCAGTTTCCGACCATGGCCCTGGTGTCGATGTTGCCGGCGGGTGCCGCCATCAGCAGCTTTGCCACGGCCTGCTCATAGCCAGAGCCCTTGCCTTTGGCTTCCGCATTGCCCTGGGCAATGGCTGCGGCCACCGTGTCTATGCGTTCAACATCATAGGGATGGCCGACGCTGCGCCAGTCGTCGGCTGCGTGTGCCGGAGCGGCAAATGCAATCATGATGATGATGGCTGTCAGAAGTCGCATCCTGGTATCCCTTCATTGGTGCATCCGTGTTTTGCACATGGGCACCATAACGAAAAACGGGCGCTGGTTCATGGCCAGCGCCCGTTTCAATTTGTTCAGGTTCGAGGAAGCTTATTCGGCGGCTTCCAGATCCTTGCCGGTTTCCTGATCCACAACCTTCATGGACAGGCGCACCTTGCCGCGATCATCAAAGCCCAGCAGCTTCACTTTCACAGTGTCGCCTTCCTTGACCACGTCAGACACTTTCTCAACGCGCTCAGGCGCAAGCTGGGAAATGTGGACGAGGCCGTCCTTGGGGCCGAAGAAGTTCACGAAGGCACCGAAGTCCATGACCTTGACGATCTTGCCGTCATAGATTTCACCAACTTCCGGCTCTGCCGTGATGCCCTTGATCCAGTCGAGAGCCGCCTTGATGGAGGCTGCGTCGCTGGAGGCAACGGAGATGGTGCCATCGTCTTCGATGTTCACCTTGGCGCCGGTTTCTTCAACGATCTGACGCACGACCTTACCGCCGGTGCCGATCACGTCACGGATCTTGTCCTTGGGCACAGTGATCACTTCGATGCGGGGAGCGAACTCGCCCACTTCTTCGCGGCCGGATGTCAGGGCCTTCGACATTTCACCGAGGATGTGCATGCGCCCACCCTTTGCCTGATCAAGCGCTGTGCGCATGATCTCTTCGGTGATGCCGGTGATCTTGATGTCCATCTGCAGGGACGTGATGCCCGCTTCGGACCCAGCCACCTTGAAGTCCATGTCGCCCAAGTGATCTTCGTCGCCGAGGATGTCTGACAGGACAGCGAACTTGTCGCCTTCCTTGATCAGGCCCATGGCAATGCCGGAGCACGGACGCTTGAGCGGAACACCTGCGTCCATCATGGACAGCGATGCACCGCAGACTGTTGCCATGGAGGACGAGCCGTTGGACTCGGTGATTTCCGACACCAGACGAATGGTGTAGGGGAATTCGTCCTTGGCAGGCAGCAGCGCCTTCAGGGCACGCCATGCCAGCTTGCCGTGACCGATTTCACGGCGGCCAGTGAAGCCTGTGCGACCCGTCTCACCCACAGAGTAAGGCGGGAAGTTGTAGTGCAGCATGAAGTTTTCTTTGTAGGTGCCCGACAGAGCATCAATCATCTGCTCGTCGTCACCGGTGCCCAGGGTTGCCACAACCAGCGCCTGGGTTTCACCACGGGTGAACAGCGAGGAACCGTGCGTACGTGGCAGAACAGACACTTCCGACAGGATCGGACGCACATCAGCAAGGCCGCGGCCGTCGATGCGCTTGCTTGTGTCGAGGATCGAGTTACGCACAATGTCGGACTCGATGGCCTTGAATGATCCACCGATTGCAGATGCATCCGGTGCGCCCTCGGAGCCGTCGGCCAATGCCTCAACGGCCTTGTCCTTGGCCTGAGCCACAGCTTCCTGGCGCTTGGCCTTGTCAGCAATCTGATAGGCAGCGCGCAGGTCGCCTTCAACAATCTCACGCACCTTGGCTTCAAGGGCTGAGTTGTCCGGGGCTGTAAAGTCGCGCGGCTCTTTGGCAGCGCCTTCAGCCAGCTTGATGATCATATCAAGCACCGGCTGCATTTCCTTGTGGCCATACATCACAGCGCCGAGCATGACGTCTTCGTCCAGCTCGTTGGCTTCTGATTCAACCATCAGCACCGCGTCGCCTGTGCCGGCAACCACAAGGTCAAGATCGCTTTCAGCAAGCTCGTCCACGGTCGGGTTCAGGGAGTAGGCACCATCCTTGTAGCCAACGCGTGCACCACCGATGGGGCCGAGGAACGGCACACCGGAAATAGTAAGAGCAGCAGACACGGCAACGAGCGCCACAATGTCAGGATCGTTTTCAAGGTCGTGGCTGAGAACAGTCGCGATAACCTGCGTTTCGTTCTTGAAGCCTTTGACGAACAGCGGGCGGATCGGACGGTCGATCAGGCGCGATGTCAGTGTTTCTTTTTCAGTCGGGCGTGCTTCACGCTTGAAGAAGCCGCCGGGGATCTTGCCCGCTGCGTAGTACTTCTCCTGATAGTTCACTGTCAGCGGGAAGAAATCCAGGCCCGGCTTGGGCTGGCGATCCGCGACGACTGTGGCGAGAACAGATGTCTCACCATAGGTTGCCAGCACTGCACCGTCAGCCTGACGGGCGATGCGGCCGGTTTCGAGGGTGAGCGTGCGCCCGCCCCATTCAATTTCTTGCTTGTGGATATCAAACATAGTTTCAGTTTCCTAATCGTGTGCCGTCATGTGGCACTGGCGGGGGCATTCGTTTGCCTTGGGCCGCCAAGATGCCGGGAGCGGAGCCTTCTCCAACACCCGGACCGCATGTGCATCAATCGAGCCCTCCCGATGATCCGCATACGGATTTTGAGCAACAACGCCCGCCTCTGGGATTTCCAAGGGCGGGCGCTTGTTTTGCGTGCTAGCGACGAATGCCGAGGCGCTGGATCAGATCCTTGTACCGCGGCTCGTTCTTTGCCTTCACATAGTCCAGCAACCGGCGGCGCTGGCTGACCATCTTCAGCAGTCCGCGGCGGGAATGGTTGTCCTTGCCGTGGCCTTTGAAGTGATCCGTCAGATTTGAAATCCGCTCGGTGAGGATTGCGACCTGCACTTCGGGTGACCCAGTGTCACCGTCTTTGGTGCCGTATTCTTTGATGAGCTCAGATTTGCGCTCAGGTGTAATCGACATCGGGCTTCCTTTCTATGGCGCTGCGTTCATGACGCAGCGCGGTCTAAAACTCCCCTCAAGAGGGGAGGTTGAAAACGCGCGTGGGCTGTAACTCACCTTGTCGTGCTTCACACAGGGCAACGGGTTGCCCGTGAAGCATGGCGCATATTGTGCCTTTGACGATGGGTGCGTCCCGTCCACGCGACAGAACCGCCTGACCTTGCTTTAATCGCGCCGCATCATTGCCACTCACGGCCAGGGCCGGGATGTCGTCCAGCGCGGTCTCAAGTGGCAATAAAAAAGGCGCCTTGGGGTCTGGCGCGGGCGGACTATTGCCCATATCGGGCGCAGTTTCCACCGCTATTTGAGTTGGAAATTCCGTAATAACATCAAGGGCTACAGCGTCTTCTTCGCTGAATGGGCCGACCCGCAGGCGGCGCAGCATCGCCACATGGCCAAAAGTGCCTAAATCCTGCGCCAGATCGCGCGCCAGGGACCGCACATAGGTGCCTTTTCCGCAGGTCATTTCAAACACAGCCTCGTCGTTGGACGGCTGGTCGATCAGCTTGAGATCGTGGATCTCGACCGTGCGGGCCTTGAGCTCGACCTCCTCGCCGTCACGGGCCAGGTCGTAGGCGCGCTCGCCATTGACCTTGATGGCGGAGTATTTGGGCGGAATTTGGCTGATTTCGCCCACATATTTGGGCAAAGCGGCCAGAATGGCATCTTTGGTGGGGCGCACATCGCTGGTGGCGGTCACGTCACCCTCGCGGTCATCGGTGTCGCGCTGCTCGCCCCAGTGGACGGCAAATCGGTAGTCCTTGGTGGCGTCCACCAGATAGGGAACAGTTTTGGTCGCCTCACCCAGCGCAACCGGCAGAATGCCTGAGCCCAACGGGTCCAGCGTGCCGGCGTGGCCCGCCTTTTGGGCATTGAACGCGCGACGGACCTTCGACACCACATGGGTTGAGGTCGGCCCAAGCGGCTTGTCCACCACCACCCATCCAGAGACAGGCAGGCCTTTTTTGCGACGGCCCATGGGCTATTTCTCGTCTTCTTCGATGTCGCGCGCCACGTCCGCTGACCGCAGGATGCCGTCAATGCGGGCACCTTCGGCAAAGCTCTTGTCGATTTCGAAAGTCAGGTCCGGCGTGAACTTGGTCGTCATGCGCTTGCCAAGCTCACCGCGCAGATATTTGCGGTTGCGCCTGAGGGCTTCGAGCACTTCCTGTTCGCCCTCGCCGCCCAAGGGCTCGATGGCGACACTGGCATTGCGCAGATCGTTGGAGGCGCGCACCTCGGTGACGGTGACAATGGTCGATTCCAGCACCGGGTCATGGACGTCACCGCGCGCCAGCAATTCGCTGAGCACATGGCGAATGAGTTCGCCCACCCGCAACTGCCGTTGCGATGGCCCCCGCCTGCTGGCGTTGGACACATGATCTGATCTGCTCATGAGCTATCCGGACCTCAGGGGAAGGACAAGCGAGGCGCTTAAATCACCCGCTCCACTTCCGTCACGTCGAAGCACTCGATCACGTCGCCCTTGCGGATGTCCTGATAGTTTTCAAAGGACATGCCACATTCCTGGCCGTTGCCCACTTCCTTCACTTCATCCTTGAAGCGCTGGAGGGTGGACAATGTGCCTTCGTGGATCACGACATCATCACGCAGCAGGCGCACTTTCGAGCCACGTTTGACCGTGCCTTCGGAGACGCGACACCCGGCAACCTTGCCGACCTTCGACACGTTGAAGACTTCGAGAATTTCCGCATTGCCGAGGAACGTCTCGCGCAGTTCCGGCCCAAGCACACCGGCCATGGCCGCTTTCACGTCATCCACAAGATCGTAGATCACCGCGTAGTATCGGATATCCACACCCTGCTGACGGGCAGCGTCACGGGCAGGTGCATTTGCACGCACATTGAAGCCGAGAATGGCAGCGCCCGAGGCGGCAGCCAGCGTCACATCACTTTCGGTGATGCCGCCAACACCCGCGTGCAGCGTGCGCGCCATGATATCGTCCGTACCCGCATTTTCGAGTGCACCGACAATGGCTTCCACTGAGCCCTGCACATCGCCCTTGACGACGAGCGGTACTTCCTTCTTGTCGCTTTGCTGCAGCTGCGTGAACATCTGCTCAAGCGATCCGCGTGCGGTACCGGCAGCGCGCTTGTCGCGCATGACGCGCTGGCGATACTCGGTGATTTCGCGGGCACGGCCTTCGTCTTCCACGACCGAAATCATGTCGCCCGCTTCCGGTGTGCCGCCGAGGCCAAGCACTTCGACGGGTTCTGACGGGCCGGCTTCCTTCACCTGCTCGCCGCGATCATTGATCAGCGCACGGACCTTACCCCATTCGCCACCGGCAACCAGCACATCGCCCAGTCGCAGCGTGCCGCGCTGAACAAGAACCGTCGCCACCGGGCCGCGGCCCTTGTCGAGCTGGGCTTCGATGACGAGGCCGTCAGCAGGACGGTCCGGGTTGGCCTTGAGTTCAAGGAGTTCGGACTGCAGCAAAATGGCTTCTTCGAGCTTGTCGAGGTTCATCTTCGCCGTGGCGGAGACTTCGACTTCCTGCACATCGCCGGACATGCTTTCCACAATCACTTCGTGCTGCAGCAGATCCGTGCGCACGCGATTGGGGTCGATGTCGGGCTTGTCCATCTTGTTGATGGCAATGATCAGCGGCACGTTCGCTGCCTTGGCGTGGTTGATGGCTTCGATGGTCTGCGGCATCACGCCGTCATCCCCGGCCACAACAAGCACCACGATGTCCGTTGCCTGAGCGCCACGCGCACGCATGGTAGTAAAGGCGGCGTGGCCCGGCGTATCAAGGAAGGTAATGCGCTGGCCTGCGGGCATGCGCACCTGATAGGCGCCGATATGCTGGGTAATGCCACCGGCTTCGCCGGCTGCGACATCGGTCTGACGCAGAGCATCAAGAAGCGACGTCTTGCCATGGTCAACGTGGCCCATGACGGTCACGACCGGCGCACGCGGCTTCAGATCAGAATCGTCATCGACGTCGCCCGTGAGGCCTTCTTCGACATCGGATTCAGACACACGCTTAACCGTGTGGCCCATTTCTTCGGCGATGAGCTGCGCGGTATCTGCGTCGATCACATCGTTGATCTGCATCATCTGACCCTGGCCCATCAACAGCTTGATGACGTCCACGGCACGTTCGGTCATACGCGCGGCAAGTTCCTGCACGGTGATCGTGTCTGGAATGGTCACCTCGCGGTGCACCTTCACCTGCTCCTGCTGACCACCGCGAGCGCGTTTTTCGCGCTGCTGGCGGCGCCGCATGGCAGCGAGCGACCGCTGCCGCGGTTCGTCGTCCAGGGCGTTTGAAATTGTCAGGCGGCCACGACGGCGTTCGTTGCCGGTTGTACGCTTGGGCGCTGGCTTGTTTTCGTCTTCGCGCTTCTTTGCGACCGGTGTCGGAATGGCCTTGGCACCGGGCTTGGGCTCGCCAGGCAGAACCTGCGCAGGCGTGCCTTCGGCTTCGGCTTCTTCCTTGGCAAGCAGGGCTGCAGCCTTGTCGGCTTTGGCCTTGGCTTCTGCCTCGCGGCGGGCAATTTCTTCTTCCTTGGCGGCACGGGCGGCTTCTTCGATGGCTGCTACGCGGGCAGCCTCTTCAGCGACCTTGCGGCGCTCGGCGTCTTCGATGGCTTTCTGGCGTTCAAGCTTTTCACGCTCACGCGCTTCAATGAGCGCGCGGCCACGGGCGCCTTTTTCTTCTTCCGTCAGGGTGCGCAGCACCATGTTGCCACGGGCGCGGGCATCGCGCTCGGGACGCGAGGCACGGGCGGGCTTGCCTGCGTCGGCAGCCGGGGCTGCTTTCTTGGCCGCCGTCTTGGTGGCGGTTTTTGCAGCTGTCTTGGTGGTTGTCTTGGCAGCGGTTTTCGTCGCTGTTTTGGCCGCAGGCTTCGCAGCCGTTTCAGCGGCGGGCGCTGCTTCGGCCTTGGCGTCTGCAGCAGGCGCTGCTTTTGCGGCGGCAGGCTTTGCTTCTGCAGCCGGGGCGTCAGCGGCAGGCGCTGCTGGCGCGGGCGCCTTTGCGGCAGCCGGCTTGGCCTCAGCTGCAGGCGCTGCAGCTGCCTTCTTTGCTGCGGGGGCTTCCGCCTTGTCCTTGGGCGCCACACGGCGACGCTTCTTCTCGACCAGAACCGCCTTGGAGCGACCGTGGGAGAAGTTCTGCCGCACATGACCTGTCTCAACCGTCCGGCCGAGTGTCAGCTTGCCGCCGGACGCACGCGGTGTCCGGGTGGCACCTGTGCCGCCGGTTTCGCCGTCTTGTGCGTCTGTGTCCTTTGTCTCGCTCATGAGACCCCTTCAACTACCAAACCCTGCAAAGCCGGCTGATCATGCCGCTACAGGGTTTCAAAAAACCTGTCAGTCCGGCTGGCCGCAAATCACGCGCCAACCCCGCAACGGGGGCAACCCCCCACTCAAGCTCCGCCCTGGAACCCCTGCAACCGTCCAACCTCACACATAATGAGACCGGAGAGCTTGTCGGCAGGCAGTACATTTCGGGCCAAGTCGCCCGCGTGTACGTCTGGTGCCTCCATGTGCCGCGCTCGCCCTTTTGAGGCAGCGCCGCTTGCAGTCAGGGCAGCATGTACCACATTTGGCCGCCCCAATGCCAAACCCAATTGTTCTGCCGAAAATTCGGCCACAATCGGAGCATCGGTGCCGGCCGCAATGGCCTTCGCATTCTTCTGGCCTTCCTTGCCCGCGTCGGACGCCAAAAACAGCGCCACCACCTGGGCCTTCACGGCCGCTTCTTCAACCTTTGCATGGCCTGCCATCACCTGGCCGGCCTTGCGCGCGAGCCCCAGCAACGCCAGAACCCGCCGCCTCAGCCCCGCTTCCACCTGATCTGCCAGATCAGCGGGGGCCTTGGCATTTTGTTTCGCGGCGCGGGCAAAAAGGCCCTTTTGAGCCGCTTTTTCCACCGCATCGCGGTTTGAGGTCACCCAGATACCGCGTCCGGGCAATTTGCCCTCGATATCCGGCACCACCTGGTCGTCAGGCCCGATGGCAAACCGCACCAGGGTGGCCGTCGTCCCCGTCTCACCACTGACAATGCACCTGCGTTCAGGGCAGCGGCGCTCAGGGGTTTTCTTGCGGCCAGACCCTTTTTCAGGCGAGGGCGTGTCCGGCGTTTCCGCCGACGGCTCCCCCACTGGTGCCTGGCTCATCACTCAGCAGGCACCTCTTCTGCTTCACCTTCCTCGCCCTCTTCACCGGCTTCAGCGGCTTCCGCTTCGGCCCGCATGGCTTCGAGGTCTTCTTCGGTGATCCAGCCTGCTTTTACGCGGGCGGCCATAATAATCTCTTCTGCTTCCTGCGGGGACACGTCATGTCCGTCGAGGAAGCCCGGCTCACGGCGGCGTTCGCCTTCAACGCTCTCGTAGTAGCCCGTCAGGTCATCGGTGGCGCAGCCGGCAAGGTCTTCGACGGTCTTCACGTCGTTCTCACCCAAAGACACCATGATGGCTGAGGTGATGCCGGGCACGTCGCCGACTTCATCCTCAACGCCCAGCTCCTTGCGCTTGTTGTCGAGCTCTGTGTTGAGCTTTTCAAGATACTCGGTTGCGCGGGCCTGAATCTCAGCAGCCGTGTCTTCGTCAAAGCCTTCGATGTCGGAGACTTCTTCGGATTCCACGTAGGCGATTTCTTCCACCGTTGCGAAGCCTTCAGAGGCCAGCAGCTGGGCAATCACTTCGTCCACATCCAGCGCTTCTTCGAAGAGCTTGGAGCGTTCCGCGAATTCAGCCTGGCGGCGTTCGCTTTCTTCAGCTTCGGTCAGAATGTCGATGGTCCAGCCAGACAGCTGGGAGGCCAGACGCACGTTCTGGCCGCGGCGGCCAATGGCGAGTGACAGCTGATCGTCAGGCACAACGACTTCAATGCGCTCTGCATCTTCGTCGAGCACCACCTTCACCACTTCAGCGGGGGCGAGGCCGTTCACGATGAATGTCGCGGGGTCCGGTGACCACTGGATGATGTCGATCTTTTCGCCCTGCAGTTCGTTCACAACGGCCTGCACACGGCTGCCGCGCATACCCACGCAGGCGCCGACGGGATCGATTGAGCCATCATTCGAGATGACGGCGATCTTGGCGCGGCTGCCGGGATCACGCGCCACAGAGCGGATTTCGATGATGCCGTCGTAGATTTCAGGCACTTCCTGCTCAAACAGTTTCGCCATGAACTGGGGATGGGTGCGTGACAGGAAAATCTGCGGGCCGCGCTGTTCGCGGCGCACATCAAACACATAGGCGCGGATACGGTCGCCGGTGCGGAAGGCTTCGCGCGGGATCTGCTCGTCGCGGCGCACGATGGCTTCGGCGCGGCCCATGTCGACGATGACGTGGCCGTATTCCACGCGCTTTACCAGACCGTGAATGATCTCGCCGACGCGGTCCTTGTATTCATCAAACTGACGGTCACGCTCAGCGTCGCGGACCTTCTGCACGATCACCTGCTTGGCGGTCTGGGCGGCGATGCGACCAAAATCGATCGGCGGCAGCGGCTCGGTCAGGAAGTCGCCAATCACAGCGGCCGGGTTGCGGACGCGGGCTTCTTCCAGGGAAAGTTCCGTCGCATCGTTCTCAACGGTCTCGACCACTTCCTGCAGCCGGTTGAGTTTGATCTCACCGGTCTTGGGATCGATCTGCGCGCGGATTTCATTCTCCGCGCCGTAGCGAGAGCGGGCAGCCTTCTGGATGGCGTCTTCCAGCGCCTCGATGACGATTGCCTTGTCGATGGACTTTTCGCGGGCGACCGCGTCAGCAATCTGCAGAAGCTCGAGCCGGTTGGCGCTAATAGCCTGTGCCATGGAAACTTACTCCGTGATGTCTTCTTCTAGTGTTTCAAGTTCGGTGGGGGCAGATGGTTTTGGTGATGCCCCTCCCGATTTCTGACTTTGTTTGATGAGCGCGTCGGTCAGCACCAGCTTTGCGTCATGCACATCGCCGAACGGCAGGCCAACGACCTGAGGCTCGGAAAATCCTTCAATCTCAACCGCAATGCGGATTTCGTTTTCGTCTGTCGCAAATCCATCCAGCAGACCACGGAAGCGTTTGCGGCCATCAATCGGCACCTGCAACTCGACCTTTGCGAGATGCCCGGCCCAGGTCTCAAAGTCCTTTTCGCGGGTCAGCGGGCGGTCAATGCCGGCGGAGGACACTTCCAGGGTGTATTTGCCAGAAATCGGGTCATCCACGTCCAAAGCCGCCGAGACGGCGCGGGAGACTTCCTCGCAGCCTTCAATCGGCATGGTGCCGTCGGCTTTTTCCGCCATGATCTGCAGGGTCGGTGTGCCGGAGCCAATCACGCGAATGCGCACGATTTCATAGCCCAGGCTCTCAACGAGAGGGGCAATGATGCCTTCAATGCGTTCTTCCGCGGGTGTCTTGGCCTTCAGGCTCAAAAATCCGGTCTCCAGAAACAAAACCGCAAAAACAAAAAAAGGGGCTGCCGAAGCGCCCCTGGAACCTACCGTCGCAGCCATTCTGCCAACCAAGCAAAACAACCGGGGTCTCAACTTGCGCGGACCATACGCCCAACGGCTGGAATTTGCAAAGGTCTGTCTTGAGGCCGGTTTTGAAGCATATCCCTGCTGCCTAACTGACTGCGCCTGAAGCTGCCAGCCGGGCAATCAGACCCGCGACCTCTGCCCGGCTATCGGTCCGCCGGCGGGCTGCGTGCCAATGGAACCAGTACCCGTCCTCCCCAATGGGCCGTAACGCCAGAAACGCGGCCTGGGGCGAGGATTCTGCCACCCGCCGTGGCAAAACACTGACGGCGTCACTGTCTGCCACCGCCGCCAGAATGCCTGCAGGGCTCTCAATGCGATGGAAGCCCGCGATGCGGATGCCCGCGGGCTTGAGATGCCGCCTGTGGAGGATCGAGCGTTCGAGTTCCAGGTGATAGATGATTTCCTGACCTTCGAGGTCGTCGGGCGTGACGTGCGCCTTTGCGGCCAGGCCATGGTCTGCCCGCATGACCGCTACCAGCTCATCCGGCTCCAGCTGGGTGTACGCGACGCCGGACATTGTCGGCGCCTCACCGACGATGGCCAGATCCACTTTCTCCGCCGTCAGCGCATCCAGAGGCGCGATTTCGGGGCCTGCATCAAGTTCGATGCCGGGATGGTCGCTGGTGAACGCCCGCATGGCGCGGGCAAGGGCCGCGTCGTTGTGAATGACGTCCGTGGCAATGCGCAGGCGGCCTGATGCGCCGCCCACCCGGGTATTGAGCGTGGTCTCGAAGGCCTGAAACTCTTCCAGCAAACTGCGGGCGCGCTGTTCAAATGCGCGGCCGGGGCGGGTCAGGCGCATAGTCGTCTGGCCGGTGGATGTGCTCTTGCCCGTGCGCTCAAACAGGGGCGTGCCCAGCATCTCCTCGAGCTGTGTCAGCTGCTTGCTGAGGGCAGGTTGCGAGACGGCGAGGGCATTTGCGGCAGCCGTCATCGTGCCCTCGCGGGCAATAGCGCAAACCAGTGCGAGATGTTTTCGGTCCAGTCGGATCATTGAGGAAGTGTCCGCCGCATGGCCAGGAATATCCAGACTGTTGTTCAGGAGGCCGCTGTCTCATGGGCGGGCACAAGATCGGTGCGGGCATCTGCGTGCTTTCTGATGGCGACCTTGCAGCAGCCTTTGACGCGCGGGTCAGCGCGGCTTTCCAGGACGATCAAGTCACCGCCCATCTTTTTCAACAACGCGCGGTCATACTCCATCAGTCGGTGGCACGCGGCAACATCGCCTGTGCCTTCCAGCGAACAGGGGAAGTGAATTTCCGCGTAGGCGGTCTCGTCCTCCACCCGGTCGATTTTCCAGAACCGCTCCAGACCAAACAGCCGCCGCCACTCCGTGGCCATGGCCGACACGGTGTCCTGCGGGGTGCCATTCTTCTTGCGCCAGGTGAAGGCTGCTAGGAACCGTGCGATGCGACGGGTCAGCCAATGGGCCCGCGTCAGCGCGATCGGCCCGGTGGTGCCGTTGACGCGCTTGTAAAACGCGATGGTCTTTTCTTCTTGTGTGGATGCCATGAATCCCTCCTGCCTCCAGAGCGGTATGCCCTGTAGCTAGGGGCTGCCGCCGGATTGAAGAAATGGCATTTGGAGATAGCGCCCATAACCTGGGGTTATTGCCGCTCGAATTCCAGATAGCAGGGCGTGCGGCCCTCGCGGATGGCTTTGGCTTCGTAGCGGGTGCCGGGCCAGCCGGGAGGTGGCGTGTCGTGGTCCGCACGGCTTTGAGCGGTCTGGGTGAATTGCCCGTTCTCGGCAATCTCGCGCAGGGTCCACTGGATATAATCCGGGATGTCGCTTGCGACCTGCAGGATTTGGCCGGGTTTGATGACGCGGGCGAGGCTTGTCAGCGTATCGCCGCCAACGAAGCGTCGCTTGTTCTGGCGCGATTTGGGCCACGGGTCGGGATAGAGCAGATACACCCGGTCGAGGGTCTCAGGCTCGAGTGCGTCCAGCACGTCGCGGGCGTCCCGATGATGCAGGCGGACGTTTGAAAGTGATTGTTCTTCGATGGCGGCCAGGGTCTTGGCGACGCCATTGAGAAAAGGTTCGCAGCCGATGAACCCGATGTCCGGGTTTTGAGCAGCACGGGCGATCAGATGTTCGCCACCGCCAAAGCCGATTTCCAGATGGACTTCTTTGACGTCAGAAAACAACGTGTACGGATCAAGTGGTTTGTCTGTCGGCACGGCGATGCGCGGCAGCAGGTCCGCGAATAGCTTTTGCTGGCGCGGTGACAGGGCCTTGCCCTTGGCGCGGCCATAAATAAGGGGCCGCCGCGTAAACGGCCGCCCCTCATCTTTGTGTCTATCAGCCATAGGTGTGGCTTTACTTTTGGAGTGTCTAGCTGATGGCTGCTTTGAGCGGCTCAACGAGATCTGTCTTCTCCCAGGAGAAGCCGCCATCTGCGTCTGCGTCACGGCCAAAGTGGCCATAGGCAGCGGAGCGGGCGTAGATCGCCTTGTTGAGGTTCAGGTGCTCACGGATGCCGCGCGGGCTCAAATCCATGGCTTCCTGGATCGCACCTTCAAGCTTGGCTTCGTCCACATTGCCGGTGCCGTGCAGGTCCACATACACAGACAGGGGCTTGGACACGCCGATCGCGTAAGCCAGCTGGATGGTGCACTTGTCCGCAAAGCCTGCGGCCACAACGTTCTTGGCCACGTAGCGGGAAGCGTAAGCTGCAGAGCGGTCCACCTTGGTGGGGTCCTTGCCGGAGAATGCGCCGCCGCCGTGGGGCGCTGCGCCGCCATAGGTGTCGACGATGATCTTGCGGCCTGTGAGGCCTGCGTCGCCATCCGGGCCACCAATGACAAAGATGCCAGTGGGGTTCACGTAGAATTCGTCTTCCGGGCACATCCAGCCATCGGGCAGCACATCAAGAACATGCGGGCGAACAATTTCGCGGACCTGCTCGGTGGAGAGGCCTTCGGCGTGCTGGGTGGATACAACAACGGATGTCGCACCAACGGGCTTGCCGTTTTCATATTTCAGGGTGACCTGGCTCTTTGAGTCCGGGCCGAGGCCTGAGTTGGCGTCGGCGTGGCGGGCGTCAGCCAGTGATTTCAAAATGCGGTGCGAGAACACGATCGGTGCTGGCATCAGCACGTCTGTTTCGCGGCAGGCGTAACCGAACATGATGCCCTGGTCGCCGGCGCCTTCGTCCTTGTTGCCGGCAGCATCCACACCCTGCGCAATATCGGCGGACTGGGCGTGCAGCAGCACGTCTACCTGGGCGTTCTTCCAGTGGAAGCCATCCTGCTCGTAGCCGATGTCCTTGATGGCGGCGCGGGCCACGTCTTCAAATGGCGCAGGTGTCACGCGGTCGCCGTCGCCCAGAAGGCTCTCAGGGGCGCGCACTTCACCGGCGATAACGACGCGGTTGGTGGTTGTCAGCGTTTCAGCGGCAACACGCACCTGGGAGGCGTCCATGCCTTCCTTTTCAGCGGTCCGGAAGATGAGGTCGACGATTTCGTCGGAAACCCGGTCGCAGACCTTGTCAGGATGGCCTTCAGAAACGGACTCACTGGTAAACAGATAGCTGGAACGTGCCACGGCAGGTGGTCTCCCCATGTAAGCCCGGAAGTGCGGTTGCGGCCCCTTGCCGAAAACGCCCAGGCGACTGGCAGTCGGTCATATACAGATTACAGCCGCCGGGGCTGCTTTCGCTGCATATGAACGGTGAAAGATACCGGTCCATGGGACCGGCGAAAAAGAATGCGGGGTTCTTGCCGGGTTTGGCGGAACCCGTCAAGGCTCAGCACGGGCTCAGCACGGGCTCAGCAGGGATCAAGCCAGGGCCAAGCAGGTATGCGCCCCCGACGAGAAGCGCTCCCTAGCAGATTATGGGTGTTGCTGCCGTCCGGGTACGCCGAAGCGGGCGCGCCCTATTCCGCCGCAGGGGCCTGGGATTTCGCCAGGGCCTTGAGCATGTCCACAATGCCGCGGCGAACGCCCGGGTCGCGGATTTCGACAAAGGCCCGGTTGAGCTGCAGGCCTTCTGAACTGGAGACAAAGTCCATGACAAATGGCGCGCTGTCGCCTTCTGCAAATGCCTGATCTCCCCCCGGAGCAAGGGCATCATTGTCAGCCATTTCTTCGTAGAAATACTGCACAGGCACATTGAGAATACGCGACACCTCATAAAGGCGGCTGGCGCCAATACGGTTTGTGCCCTTTTCGTATTTCTGAACCTGCTGGAAGGTCAGCCCGAGTTGCTCACCCAGCTTTTCCTGACTCATCCCGACTAGCAGGCGGCGCAGGCGGACCCGGCTCCCCACATGTACGTCAATCGGATTTGGTTCTTTCCTAGCCACCCACACAACTCCCCTAGCAAAGACCACATTTGATACAGTGGTATTTTGCACTAACACTAACCTATGAGTGCAAGCAGGTGATGCGTACGTCAATATGAGCTATGTCAAAATAGTCAATAACAACGCACGGCACAACCTTGGGTTGCATTTTTTGTGTATCAATATTGTCTGTGTTTAGTCAGTTTTGAATACAGTATAGTTAATACTAGGGCTATACAGATAATCCAAAACCCTAGATCACCATTTCTAGAGTAAATGGTCGGATCAATTTTTCCCGGTAAGTTCTGGTCCAATACTCCGGCTTCACCCAAACGCAGATGGGCCCGTATCTGGCCACGCGGACCAATCACCGCCGATATTCCAGTATTAGCTGCACGGATAAGTGGAAGCCCCTGCTCGACCGCACGCATTCTTGCTTGAAAAAAATGTTGCCGTGGGCCAACCGAATCGCCAAACCACGCATCGTTCGTCGCGTTGAGAAGCCATCCGGGTCTGTAATCCCCTACGGAATTTCCGGGGAATATGATCTCATAGCATATCAACGGGCCCACAAATGGCATTCCAGGCACGTTTACAGACTGCGGACCTGGACCGCTGCTGTAACCTCCGCGCTGTCGGGTCAGTTGCTGCAACCCGATGGCATTCAGGAGTCGTTGCGCCGGCAAATACTCTCCAAACGGCACCAGATGCGCCTTGTCATAGGTGGCCGCAATGGTGGCATTCGAGTCCAGCACCATGACTGAGTTGAAGAACCGCGCCCACCGGCCATCCGGCATGGTCTGCGGCAATGGTTCAGCACGCACCGCGCCGGTGATCAGATGCACGCCGTCAGGCAAGGTGTCGGCAATAAGCGCGCGCGCGTCTGGATTGTCCGCCAGCAAAAAGGGCGGTGCGCTTTCAGGCCAGATGACATGGGTGATGCCATCCAGATTGTCCTGCGCCCGGCTGAGGCGCAAAAGGCGTGAGAAGTTGACCGCGCGCAGCTCCGGCCGCCATTTGTCTTTCTGGGCGATGTTCGGCTGCACGATCCGCACTTTGACATCGGCCACATCGGCCGGTGTGGGCAAGGACAGCCGCCACAGACCAAATCCAAAAAGCGCCAGCGGCAGAACGCCGGCGAAACACACAAAGGCGGCAGCCCGGCTGCGGGTCACTGTGACACCGGGCCCCGCCAGCAGCGCGGGCGCTGTTGCAACGAGAGCTGCCAGAACCGTGTGTCCATAAAGACCCCAAAGGGACGTGGCCTGCACCAAGGTGTCGGAGACAGAGAAGCCATATCCAAGACTGTTCCACGGGAAGCCCGTCAGCACATGGCCGCGCAGCCACTCGGCCAGCGCAAAGGCGACCACAAAGGTGAGGACGCGCGTCGCTCCGGTGCGGGATACGGCGCGCGCTGCAACGGCGGCACCCGCAAAAAACAAGGCCAGACCGCCGGGCATGATGACCGCCACAAAGGGCAGCATCCAGGCGAACTGGTCAGCGTCCACAAGGAAGGCAGAGCCGATCCAGTACAGCCCTGCCAGAAAGAAGCCAAAGCCAAAGGCCCACGCCGTCAGGGCCGCAGAGCGCCAGCCGACAAAGCGTTTTTCAGCATCGGGCTCAATACCGTCCAGCAACCACAGCAGCACCGGGTAGGTGACGAACAGCAATGGCCACAGACCAAAGGGCGGCATGGCAAATACGGTCAGCGCGCCCGCAATGGCCGCCAGACCGAGCCTCTGCCAGCCTGATCGCCCGGCCAGCCACTCCGCCAGCCGGGTTACTCCCCCAACAATCCCCTGCATGCGCCCTGCCTGTTGTTAATCAGTGGTCGGACTATCCGACATTTCAGAAGCCGGACTATCCGACGCTGCCCCTGGATGCACCACCAGCCGCTTGATGCGGCGCGGATCGGCATCTGCAATTTCAAACTCGATGCCGGTTTCATGCACCACGACTTCACCGCGTTGTGGCACGCGGCCCAGCATGTCGAATACGAGGCCACCCAAGGTGTCCAGTTCATCTTCGCGCTCTTCTGGCATCAATGTGACGCCGAGCATTTCTTCAAGGTCCCCAATCTCAGCGCGCGCTGTGGCATCGATCAATCCGTCGGGAAGGCGCACAAGGTCGGAGCGTTCAGCCTCGTCGTGCTCGTCTTCAATTTCACCGACGATTTCCTCGACCAGGTCCTCAATGGTGACAAGGCCGTCTGTCCCGCCATACTCGTCAATCACCAGCGCCATGTGAACGCGGCTTGCCTGCATCTTGAGAAGCAGGTCAATGGCCGGCATGGAGGGTGGCACATAGACGAGATCGCGGCGGATGGATGCCAGGTCGAATTTGTCATCGGTCGCACCGCCGGTGCGGTTGTCAGCCATCCAGCCGAGCAGGTCCTTGATGTGCACCATGCCGCGCGGATCATCCAGCGTTTCGCTGAAAACCGGCAGACGGGAATGGTTGGCTTCACGAAAGGCTTTCACGAGCTCATCAAGTGACGTGCCTTCTTCGACCGCGACAATGTCGGGACGCGGCACCATGACGTCTTCGGTGCGCAGCTCATTGAAGCCCAGCAGATTGACGAACATGTCCTGCTCCGCTGCGGACAGGCCCGCGGCGCCGTCTCGTTCCTCTGCCAGCACGGCATCAAGGGACGCGCCCAGGGAACTGGCTTCTGCACCGCCGCGTATGTAGCGCCAGGCGCGCGCCAGGCGCTGTGTCAGCGGTTGGCCGGGTGCAAACGCCGCTGATGCGGGTCTGTCGCCGGGGGAAGTCTTGTCTGTCGTGTCGTTGGCCAAGGCCATCGTCTGGGGCTCCTGTTTCCCGGCGGTTCGGCCTGCCGGGGAGGCACATTGTCATTCGGGCAATCTACAGTGCATTGCCATCATTACAGAACCCTCAACCCGGACGCCACATGCGCGGGGTGTCAGGCTCCATGGCTGTCAGGACGCGTAAGGATCGCCAATGCCAAGGTCTGCGAGAATCCTGCGCTCCAGATCTTCCATTTCGTCTGCGTCGCCAGGCGTTTGGTGGTCATGCCCCTGCAGATGCAGCATGCCGTGGACGACAAGGTGCTGCAGGTGGTCGGACACTGTCTTGTTTTCCGTGCGGGCTTCGGCTGCCAGCGTGTCGAAGCTGAGGGCGATGTCGCCCAGATGGCGCGCCGCCTGCATGGCCAGCGTGGCGTCTGGAAGGGGTGGCGCTGGAAAGGACAGCACATTGGTTGGCTTGTCCTTGTTGCGCCACTGCTTGTTCAAGGCCTGCAGGGCGGCGTCGTTTTCCAGCAGGATGCTGACCTCGATCACCTGGTCCGCTGCACTGTCCGGTGCGGGCTGAAAAGCCGCCTCGACCGCGGCACGGATCAGCCCCTCAACATCGTCGAGAGTGCCCCAGTCGCCATTTTCGCGAAGGATGTCGATCTGAAGCAGGCCGGATTGATCAGCGTCAGGCTTTGATGCCGGGTCAGGCATTGCCGCCCTTGTCCTCGTTCGGCAGCAACTTGCCCTCCGCTTCGGAATAGGCATGCACGATGCGGGTCACCAGCGGGTGGCGCACCACATCCACATTGGCAAACTCCGTGACCGCGACACCCTTGACGTTGCGCAGCACGTCGCGCGCCTCCCTGAGGCCGGACTTTGAGCCCATGGGCAGGTCGACCTGTGTCGGGTCACCGGTGATGGCCATACGCGAGTTTTCGCCCAACCGCGTCAGGAACATTTTCATCTGCACGGATGAGCAGTTCTGCGCTTCATCAAGAATGACATAGGCATTGGAGAGGGTGCGGCCACGCATGAACGCCAGCGGTGCGACTTCAATCTCGCCGGACTCAAGACTGCGGGCCACCTGCTCGGCGGGCAGCGTGTCGTAGAGTGCGTCATAGAGCGGACGCAGATAGGGGTCGATCTTCTCGCGCAGGTCGCCGGGCAGGAACCCCAAACGTTCACCTGCTTCCACAGCAGGGCGCGACAGGATGATGCGATCCACCTGACCCTTGATGAACAGGGACACTGCCGCTGCCACCGCCAGATAGGTCTTGCCGGTGCCCGCAGGCCCCATGCCGAAGACCAGCTCATTGGTCTGGAGCTGTTTCATGTAGTGGGCCTGGTTGGCAGAGCGCGGCTCGATGACCCGTTGCTTGGTCACAATCTGGACGCTGGACGAGCCCTTCCGGCCTTCGGGCAGGGCGCTGGTGGCCATGCGCACCGCCCCATCCACATCCGCCATGGCCACTTCCTGACCGCGCTTGAGTTTGCCGTAGAGGTCGCCGAGGGCCTGCGCCGCATTCCCGCGTGCGTCATCGGCACCGCGGATGGCAATGCGATTGCCGCGCGGTGTCAGGGCAACCCCGAGCAATTGCTCTATGCGGGCAAGGTTGCAGTCGGCAACGCCGGCCAGTCCGCTCATCAAATGGTTGTCGTCAAAGTCGAGCACCACAACGTCAGGCCGTGGTCCGCCCTGAGCTCGCACCCCTTGGGCCTCGGCACCCCGAATCTGGGCCCCCTTGGCTTTTTGCGCCTCGGGCTGCGCGGCCTGGTTTGCGGCGCTTTGCGCCGATGATGAGGCTCCAACGGGAGCAGAAGCACTGGTTCCAACGCTCAAGCAGCGTCTCCTTTAACAAGACTGTCCGTCGCCGATATGTCGGCAAGCTTACCTGAAAGACTGTTCGCGTGCGCGGCTTCAATGACAACCGGCACGATTTCGCCGCGTAGATGCATTGGTGCATCAAGATGAACGGCCTGAAGATAGGGCGACCGCCCGGCCAGTTGCCCGTCTCGCTTGCCCACGCGGTCCAGCAGCACCGACATGGTCTTGCCGACGGAGGCCGCATTGAAGTCGCGCGACTGCTCGTTCAGCAGGGCCTGCAGGCGCGCCAGACGCTCAACCTTCACGTCCTCGGGCACCTGCGTGTCCTGAATGGCGGCGGGTGTTCCCGGTCGCTGGGAATATTTGAACGAGTAGGCCTGCGCGTATCCCACATCGCGGACAAGCTGCATGGTCGCTTCAAAATCTTCGTCTGTTTCGCCGGGGAACCCGACGATGAAATCACCAGACAATGAGATGTCGGGACGCGCGTCGCGCAGCTTGTCGATCAGCTGCAAATAGTCTTGTGCCGTATGCTGACGATTCATTGCCTTGAGAATTTTGTCTGACCCCGCCTGCACCGGCAGATGCAGATAGGGCATCAGCTTGTCCAGATCGCGATGGGCGGCAAACAGATGGTCATGCATGTCGCGGGGGTGGCTGGTCGTGTAGCGCAGGCGCTCCAGTCCATCGATCTCGGCCAGGGCAAACAGCAGGCGACCAAGGTTGGAAGGCGCGTCCCCCACCCCATCTCCGTGCCACGCATTGACGTTTTGGCCCAGCAGCGTGATTTCACGCACGCCAGCATCCACAAGGCCGCGCGCTTCATCGAGCAACTGGTGCATGGGGCGCGAGACTTCAGAGCCGCGCGTATAGGGCACGACGCAGAACGTGCAAAACTTGTCGCAGCCTTCCTGCACCGTGAGGAAGGCCGCCGGACCACGGCCCAGGGTTACTTTTTTCGATGGCTGCGGCAGATGTTCAAACTTGTCTTCGGTGGGAAACTCCGTTTCGACCAGGCGCTCGCCATCCTTGGCGCGCTCAACGAGCTGCGGCAGGCGGTGATAGGCCTGCGAGCCAACGACGAAATCAACCACCGGCGCACGGTCGAGCATTTCCTGTCCCTCCGCCTGCGCCACGCAGCCGGCCACACCAATGGTCAGCGGACGGCCCTGCTTGAGGCGCGCTTCTTTGAGAATGCGCAGGCGGCCCAGTTCTGAATAGACCTTGGCGGCGGCATTTTCACGGATGTGACAGGTGTTCAAGATCACGACGTCGGCGGCGTCCGGCGCCTTTGCGGTTTCATAGCCCTTGGGGGCCAGCGCGTCTGACATGCGATCGCTGTCATAGACATTCATCTGGCACCCATAGGTCTTGATGAAAAGCTGGGGCTTGTCGTTTTCTGGTGCTGAATCTGGTGTGCGGTCGTCCGGCAAAGTGGGCGTCTATCTCTCTTGGAAAGGCATGTAAGCGGTTGGTCCTGCATCATTTATGCGCCGGTTTGGTCACTGGCTCAACTCACACCGTTAATGGGCTGATATGCGTGCTCCAGCAGCATCAGACCGAATCCTGCGCTCAGCATGATCACGGGGACATGGCAGGGCGATGACAGGCAGGAGCTTTTCGACAAAACCCAAAGTCAGACGGCGGGGGGATCAGGCCGCGTCGCGGCCGGAAATGGCCCGGGCCACGCCATTGGCCACCTTGTCTTCGCAATAAACCGCCAGGGCCTTGCGGGTGCCGGCCTGGGTGATGGAAACGGGCTCATGGAACTCCATGACCACATCAAACGGCCCAAGCTGGAAGACTTCCCAGAGATGGGGTACCAGCTCCATGTCGCCGTACCAGGCAAAGAAGGGCCGGAAATGCCGTCCCATGGGCAGGCCGTGCAGGCGCGTATAGGCAACGGACACCGGCTGCACCATCACCATGTCGTCCAGCGCGCCGTCATCCCCTACCACGCTCATCTGGGCGACAGACATCAAGGCGCTCTTGAAGGGCAAGACCCAGTTGCCGTTGTTGGAGGTGCCTTCGGGAAACAGGATCAGCGTGTCGCCGTCAACGATGCGCCCGTGGATCTGGTTGCGATGTTCGCGCGTCTTTGTGCGGCGCTCGCGCTCGACAAATACCGTGCGCTGGAGTTTGGCCATCTGGCCGAAGAACGGCCACGTCGCCACTTCGCTCTTGGCGATGAACGAGACGGGAAAGACCGTGCTCATGATCGGGATATCAAGATAGGAGGTATGATTGGCGCAGATGAGCACCGGCCTGTCAGTTACCGGCGTGCCTTTGAGGGTCACTTTGATACCGATGATCTTGCACAGCAGGCGGTGATAATAGAGCGGCAGGGCATAGGACCCAGGCAGGTTCAGCCGGACCAGCAACCATTGCACGGGCATCATTGCCAGGGTCATTCCCACAAAGCCTGCTACCCGCAGGATGGCGCGCCAGGTGCCCATTCGTATCGCCTTTCCCGCCCTTTGTGCCGACCGTCAGCCGGTTGCGGTGTTCTTGTCTTCCAGAGGAACGCCATACAGCTCCAGGCGATGATCCACCAGCTTGAAGCCAAGCTCGCGGGCGACAATTTCCTGCAGGCGCTCAATCTCGTCATTGTTGAATTCAATGACATCGCCCGTCTGCACGTTGATCAGATGGTCGTGGTGATCGTCCGTCGCCGGTTCGTAGCGCGACCGCCCGTCGCGGAAGTCATGGCGCTCAAGAATGCCGGCTTCCTCAAACAGCCGAACGGTCCGGTACACGGTCGCGATCGAGATGTTGGAATCCACTTCAGAAGCGCGCCGATACAGCTCCTCCACATCGGGATGATCGTCGGCGGCGGACAGAACACGCGCGATCACGCGGCGCTGCTCGGTCATGCGCATGCCTTTTTCGATGCAGAGAGTTTCTAGCCTGTCCATTTTCGTCTTCCGGTCTTGAGCGGCCTGGGTACGGTGATTGGTAGCAATCTAGTCTTTTGGGCGCGCCACGTCATCCTTTTGCGGCGGGATTGCTCTCCTGCGCGGTCCAGCGCAGAACCAGCGCATCCACCGCAGGGCCCGCCGGGCGCGCATAATAGGCTTTGCGCTCACCGGCTATGTCAAAACCCATGCTCTGATAAAGGGCTTTTGCGGGCTCATTGTCGGTCGCGACTTCGAGAAACACCGTATCGCACTCAACCGCTAGAGCCGCGGTCAGACCGGCCATGACCAGCGCGCGGGCCATGCCCTGACGGTGGAACGCGGGATCCACTGCAATGGTCAACACTTCGGCTTCACTGGCGGCCACCCGCATCAGCACGAAGCCAGCCGGGGTGCCGTCACGCTCGACCATCAGCGCAAACACATTGGGTGTTTCAACCAGATGCAGCAGCGACGGCGCGCTCCAGGCGGACTTTTCGTCAAAGGCCGACGCGTGGATATGCGCCATGGCAGCGACATCCTGCGCGTCACCCGGGCGCACCTGCGGTGACCAGTTCGCGCCATCAGGCATGGGGAAGCGCTCCGCCGTTTTCCGGTTCTTTGGCGTCCGGGGGCCTGAGATAGAGCGGCGATGGGGGACCCACGCGGTCATCAGGCGCAACCAATGCCAGCCGCGCAATCCATTCCGCCTGGGGAGCCCACAGGCTCTCGTCCACCACGGCAACATCGCTGCTGCGCTCAAGAGCGGCCAGCGCGTCTGCAAGCTTGGGTGCGCCGGACCCGGACAAATTCACCAGACCTTCCGGCACCGCTTCAGCGGCAGTTTTCAGGTCAATGACCGAAGGTGCGACGACGAGCGTGCCCAGGGGGTCCACGATCTGCAGATAGACTTCATCATTGCGCGCATCAAAAGCGATGACACCGGCGCGCAATGGCTGATCAGCCTCTGGCTCAGGCAGCGTCACTGCGACAGCTTCAAGGGTCGACACCCCGACAATGGGAATGTCATGGGAGAGACCAAAGCTGCGGGCCGCAGACAGCCCGACGCGCAGCCCGGCAAATGTGCCCGGCCCCACGGTGACGCCAATACGCGTCAAGTCTTCAAGGCCAAGTTCGGCGGCTTCCAGCACGGCGCCGATCATGGGAATCAGTGCTTCGGCGTGGCCGCGCTTCATTTCTTCATGGGCCTTGGCCACGATATGGCCCGTGCGCGACACAATGGCCACCTGACAGGCGTCCATGGCGGTATCAAAACCAAGAACGAAAACATCGTCCGGCGGTGAGCTGGGAGGTGTGGTCACTAAGTGTTCCGTATTCAGACGATCTGGCAGGCGTCGCCAAAGGCAAGACGTGGCGAGCGCGGGTCAAGCTTGGCGTCGTTGCCATAGCCGATATTGCACAGGAAATTGGATTTGATGGTCGTGCCGCCAAAGAACGCTTCGTTGACGCCGTCCTGATCGAAGCCCGACATGGGGCCGCAATCCAGCCCAAGCGCACGGGCGGCAATCATGAAGTAGGCGCCCTGAAGCGAGCCATTGCGGAACGCTGTCTGCTCGGCAAATTCCTCGGACCAGTTAAACCAGCTCTTGGCATCCGGGTTGTGGGGAAACAGTTCGGGAATTTTTTCGTAGAACTCAAGGTCATGACCGATGATGGCGCAGACAGGTGCGGCCATGGTCTTTTCCTGATTGCCTTCCATCAGCAATGGCTTGAGCTTGGCTTTCGCTTCGTCCGACCGCACGAACACGATGCGGGCCGGTGAGCAATTGGCTGACGTTGGCCCCATGCGCATCATTGCATAGAGCTCGGCAATGGTTTCTTCACTCACCGGCTTGTCCAGCCAGTAATTGTGGGTGCGGGCGTCCATGAAAATCTGGTCAATTGCAGCGTTGGTAATTTTGGCAGCCATGGTGTGTCCTCCGGCTCAGGCGTCTGGAGCGTAAACTAGCGATAAAACGCCGTCCGCATAGGCCTTGTGGGAAAGAAGTTTGAGATGACCAGGCGGCGTGCCGTCGGCAAACAGCCTGATGCCCGAGCCCAGCAGGTCCGGCATGATGGACAACTCATAGGTATCGATGAGATTTGCGGCGATGAGCGGCGCGGTGCTGGCAGGGCCGCCGACGATCCAGACGTCGCCCTTGTCGGCATCGGCGCGCCATGCAGAGACTGTGCTGACCAGATCCTCCAACGGCAATGCCTGGACACAGGCAGGTGCGGCCTTATCCAGCGGACGACGGGTCACCACGTAAGTCGGCTTGTCGTCATAGGGCCAGGTGCCGAAGTCCTGCACCTGATCATAGGTCGCACGGCCCATCACCAGAGTTTCGATGTCGGCATAAAAGTCGTTGTACCCGTATCCGGACGGGTCTGTGTACGGATCCAGCCATTCCACACCACCGCCGTCGCTGGCGATAAACCCGTCAGCGCTCGCAGCAATGTAATATCTGATCTTTGCCATGGCAGAAGTGGTACGTCACTCAAGATGGCCAATCCAGACGTCTGTTGTCGCAGTGGGCCTAGACGGCGCGCACTTCCTGGACTTCCGGCACGAAGTGCTTGAGCAGGTTTTCAACACCGTTTTTGAGGGTTGCCGTTGACGCCGGGCACCCGGCACAGGCACCGATCATGTTGAGATAGACAACGCCTTCTTCAAAGCCGTGGAAGACGATGTCGCCCCCGTCCTGGGCCACAGCCGGGCGGACGCGGGTGTCGAGGATGTCCTTGATCTGGACAACCAGCGGATCATCGTCGTCGGCCGGAGCTGCATGACCGGTCGCGTTTTCAGCGCCCTCTGCCATCAGCGGTGCGCCGGAGGTGAAGTGATCCATGATGGCGCCCAGAACGGACGGGCGAATGTGGTTCCACTCCACAGCGTCCGCCTTGGTGACGGTCACAAAGTCACTGCCGAAGAAGACGCCTTCAATGTCACCCAGTGCAAACAGCCGGTCCGCGAGCGGAGACGCTTTGGCGCCCTCGGCATCGGTGAAATCCGCCGTGCCGGACGGCATGACGTCCTGCCCGGGCAGGAATTTCATGGTGGCGGGATTGGGGGTCGACTCGGTCTGGATAAACATACGCGGACACTCCACTTGGCCGCCTGATCCCCGGAAAACTTCAGGAAACGGCGGCAAATACCTGACTAATGGCGTTGGTTATCACTTAGATGGCCCAAAAGGGGCACATCTTCAACCATGAGCAAAACATGGATTTAGGTGCGCCCAGCATGGATTGTCCGGTTAAACCGGACAATGGCGTTGAATGGTCGTGTCTGGTTTCCCAAGACCCGCAGCTCCGGGCTTGATCCGGAGCCTACTCGCTAGCGATCAACTGCACAGCGATTGAGAGTGGACCCCGGATCAAGTCCGGGGATACGGATTTTTCTACTCATTAAAGTACGTAATCCCGAGACTATCAGGGGATCCAAGCAGCATCGCTGCTAAGCCAGCAGGTCGATCTGCTCATCCGACAAATCGCCGGGCACAATGGTCACCGGGATGCCAAATCCGCCTGCTGCATCGCTTGCGATGGAGGAGACCAGCGGGCCGGGGCCTTCCTTGCTGGTGCCGGCGCCCAGCACCATGACCGCAATATCGGGGTCTTCGGATATCAGCTGGGCCATCTGCTCCCGCAGCTTGCCCTCGCGGACGATCAACTCCGCCTGCACGCCGCAATGGTCGTAGGCCTGGGCGGCCAGCTTGTGCAGCACATGCTCGGCTTCCGCGCGGGCCTCTTCGCGCATGATGTTTTCAACGCCCAGCCAGTGCTGGAAATCAGCCGGGCTCAGCACCGCCAGAAGGGTGACGGCACCGCCGGTGTGGGCCGCACGCAGGGCGGCAAAGTGCAACGCCTTGGTTGCTTCCTCAGAGCCGTCGGCAATGACCAGAAACTTGCGTTTACGGGCAGGCGGCGCCTTGGGCGCCGGGTTATCCGGCATGGGCTCGGACCACTCGGTTTTTGACTTTGCGTTCATGCCCCAAGGCTGCCCGAGGATGGCGGTCCACCGCAAGCGGCAAGATTAATGACTATTTCAAGAGAATATTGGTGATTTCACGCAGCTGGGTGCGGGCCCGCAGCAGGTAAAAGCCCTGGGCCGACAGGTGACTGGGCACGAACTGCGAATCCGGCGCCCCGTCGATGATGACCCAGGGGTTGAGATCGACCGTCTGCTCCATGGACAGGGTCAGTTCGTCCCACGCATCGCCTAGCTCGCGCTCCACGATGAGGGCGTCAAAATCCCGGCGCAGTTCGCGCAGGATCAGGGCGTAGCCATAGACCTGGCCCTTGGTGAAATAGAAGACATCATCCGCCTGCGAATCCAGAGCAAAGCCGGAGCGCTCCAGCACGTGACGGTCGAGCACGGCGGATGTGGACCCGATATCGAGCGCAATGCGGTCGAGGGTGGCGAGCAGATTGTCAGCGCGCTTCTGGAAAGTGGCATCGCCTGCGGCCAGACGGGAATTGTAGGTGCGCAGTTTGCGCATGGCCTGGCGGTATTGCGCCTCGGACGTGGCCGTCGGGGCGAGGGAGACGGTCGGGTCCCACACCCATACGTCACCGGGATATTGCAGCAGGCCCGCGGCTGATTGCAGGTCTGAATCCGCCTCGCTGGAGCCACGGGTGCGGCCCAGCTGGTCCGTCAGTTCAAAGGAAAAGCGGGCCAGGGCCGCAATCACACCCTTTTGGAAGTTGGGCATGTTGTCGAGGATGGAAGCGGGCAGGAAGAACGGGTTGTTGGCGACCCAGTTGTTCTGATTGACCTCGCGGTCGATCAGGTCAGCGGTGATGGCCACCGCGCGGCTTTGACCGGGCAATACTTCGGTCTGGATTTCAAAATTGAGGTTGTCGTCAACCTTGTGGGTCCACCAGGCACCCAGCGGGTAATAGACGATGAGCAGGATCGCCAGGATGATAGCGGAGCGGCGCAGCCACACGCCTTCAATGTTGGGCACCCAGGACCGGCCTGATTTGCCCGCCGGTGTCCCCACCGTGCTGCCGGTATCGCGATAGGCCCATTTGTTGCGCAGGGATTGTGCGCTGTCGCGCGCCTTGTCGAGCATGCCCATATAGGTGGCTAGGCCTTTTTGATTGGTGTCAGGAACCCGTATCAGGGTTCCTTTTACATAAGAACGCCGGTATTTGGATCAAGTAAGCGGATTGAGGCGCGCTTGCTACGCCCCTACAAAGCCCACAATTGCCTTGGTTTGCTTCATGATCGGCTCTGCAATGGCCGCGGCGCGCTCGGAGCCCGCCTTGAGCACACTCTCAAGATGACCCGGGTCACCCTTGAGACGCACCAGCTCATTTGACACCGGGGCCAGTGTTTCCACTGCCAGCTCGGTCAGCTCCTTTTTAAACTCAGAGAACTGCTGACCGGCAAACCGGGTCACGACGTCGTTCTTGGGTTCCTTGGCAAGCGCCGCATAGATGCCCAGCAGGTTTTCTGCTTCCGCCCGGCCTTCAAAACCATCCTCCAGAGACGGCAGGGCATCCGGGTCCGTCTTCGCCTTGCGGATCTTCTGCGCAATCGTATCCGCGTCATCATCCATGTTGATGCGGCTGTTGTCGGACGGGTCCGACTTGGACATCTTCTTGGTGCCGTCGCGCAGGCTCATGACGCGCATGGCCGGGCCTTCAATCAATGGCTCGGGCTGCGGAAAGAATTCTTCGCCATTCGTCTGTGTACGGATGGTATCCGCGTAGTCGTGATTGAACTTCTGTGCGATGTCGCGGGCCAGCTCAAGGTGCTGCTTCTGATCATCGCCCACGGGCACGTGGGTGGCCCTGTAGACGAGAATGTCCGCCGCCATGAGGCTTGGATAGACATACAGGCCCGCAGACGCGTTTTCGCGATGCTTGCCGGCCTTCTCCTTGAACTGGGTCATGCGGTTCAGCCAGCCGATGCGGGTCACGCAGTTGAACACCCATGCCATTTCAGCGTGAGCTGCCACCTGGCTCTGGTTGAAGATGATGTTCTTGGCCGGGTCGAGGCCGGAGGCGAGATAGGCCGCCGTCACGCCCAGGGTGTTGGCGTGCAGCTCCTTGGGGTCCTGCCACATGGTGATCGCGTGCATGTCCACCACGCAATACAGGCACTCATACTTGTCCTGATAATCAGAAAAGCGGCTGAGCGCGCCGAGATAGTTGCCAAGGGTGAGTGTGCCTGTGGGCTGCACACCGGAAAACACGCGTTCTGGGAAAGACATTTTTTGACCTTGCTGCTTCAACCCCGGATGTGGACACCGGGCCCCATTTTGCAGGGGAGGCGCGTCTTATGGCGCGCGCAGCCTAGCGCCGCAAGGCCTGCTTCAGGTCGGAGAGGCGCGCCGCCCCGGTGATCTGACACAGCAGCGCATAAACGAGCCCGCCGCCTGCCACGAGGCCACCCAGCGCCAGAATGCCCAGCGCGTCCGCCGTCCAGCCGCCGGGCATCATGTCGGCAGCCGTTGGCCCCGCATAGGTGGCCGTGGCCCAGAGCAATCCGCCCATGGCGGCGCTGGCAATCAGGATCATTGGCAGGCGCTTTTTCAGGCGCGCATCGGCCTGGTAGTGACCATTGGCGGCAAGTCGGAACCACAACAGCCCGGCATTGACCCACGCCGCCATGGAGGTGGCGATGGCGATGCCGACAAAGCCGATCTGATAGAACAGGATCAGCGAGCCCGCGATATTGACGGCGATGCCCGCCGCGGCAAAGCGCATGGGCGTCACGGTGTTTTCGCGCGCAAAGAAGCCAGGCGAAAACACTTTTATCAATACGAAGGCCGGCAGACCGACCGCAAAGGCAGCGAGCGCCATCTGCGTCTTCAAGGTGTCGGCTGCGTCAAACGCGCCGCGCTCAAACAATGTCTCGATGATCGGGCCGGGAATGGCGATCAGCGCGGCTGCGGCAGGAAGCGTCAGCAGCATGGAAAATTCCATGGCCCGGTTCTGGGACCACATGGCACCGTCACCGTCATCCGCGCGCAGGCGGCGCGCCAGATCCGGCAGCAGCACGATGCCAATGGCGATGCCGATGACGCCCAGCGGCAGCTGATAGACCCGGTCTGCGTAATAGAGCCACGAGACGGCCCCGTCCTGCAGCGAGGCGATGATTGTCCCGATCAGCAGATTGATTTGAGCGATACCTCCGGCGATGACCCCGGGAATACCCAGCACCACCAGACGTTTGACGCCCGGTGTCATTTTCGGCATCCGCAGTCGCGGCATGAAGCCCGCCCGGTGGGCGGCCCACACCAGCATGGCCAGCTGCGCGACGCCTGCCGCCGACACGCCCCATACCAGCGCCAGACCTGCGTTCTCAAAGTAGGGCGCCGCAAACAGCAGCGTTGAAATAAGAATGATGTTGAGCAGCACCGGCGCAAAGGCGGCGGCGGCGAACTTGCCAAGGGAGTTCAGCACGCCGGAGAGGAGCGCCACCAGCGACATGAACAGCAGATAGGGAAAGGCGATCTGGGTGAACACCACCGCCATGTCGAACTTGTCAGGCGTATCAGAAAAGCCCGGGGCGATGCCATACATCAGCCACGGCATGGCGAGCTGGGCGATGGCGGTAAAGACAATCAGCACCGTCAGCAGGACCGCAAAGGCTTCTTCGGCAAACTGCCGCGCCGACTTTTCCCCCTCGCCTTCCAGCCGTTTGGCAAACAGCGGCACAAAGGCCGAGTTGAACGCGCCTTCCGCAAACAGCCTGCGAAACAGATTGGGAAACTTGAACGCCACAAAAAACGCGTCCGCCACCGGCCCGGTCCCCAGCACGGCTGCGATCAATATATCGCGCACAAAGCCAAGCACCCGGCTCATCATGGTCATGCCACCCACCGTGGCGAAGGATTTGAGCAGGTTCATGGGCTAAGGCTTGCGGGTGTTTGCGGGCAAAGACAAGGCAACGGTCGGCCTGATTTTACACAAAGCTGTGGATTAATGTCGGTATGCACTTGATCCGGCATGCCAAGCATCCAAGAATCTGATTCGGTGGTTGCTGCCACTCACCTTCGGAACGCCGTTCTTTGCCCTCTCGCGGCGGGGCGACGAGCGTCTCAACAGAGCCAGCCTGAGGCTGGCCCTAACCGAAGGAGGTTGTATGAAATCGCGTGTGAAGGACGTATTTGTCCACGCTTACACCCGGTTCAGGTGCGGTCGAATGGAGCATGTGTGCTCGCATTTTCGATCTCGCCCGATACAACTGAGCTTCAACTTCTAATTTGAAGTTGAAGCTCACATTGCAGGTCTAACGCAATGAGTGGCAGCGGCCACCACAGTTTCTGAACTTGAATCAGGGGCAGGACTTTGTCGAGGACAATATGAATATAATTCATGGTGATGAGAAATACTCATGACGTGGTGAGTCCAGTAAGACACACTTTTAGAACGCAGAATTACTCCGCCGCCCCCTTGAGCCGCTTCGTCCGCGCCGCACGTGCCTTCTTGCCCGTTTCGCGGGCGGCTTCGCGGCGTTCGGTGCGTTTTTTGACGCGGTCTTTCACGTCCTTGGGCTGTGGGCTGAGGCGGGAGTTGATGGCTGAGATGAGGCCCGAAGTGACCGCTTCCTTCTTGCCGTCCTGGACGACTTTGCCGCCGGTGACATCCTTCACATAGAACACGTCAACAATGCGCTCGCCGTAGGTGGCGATGTGGGCTGACGTGATGGTGAGGTTCAGGTGGAACAGGGCGCGGGTCAGGTCATAGAGGATACCCGGACGGTCCAGCGCGTTCACTTCAATCAGCGTGAAGCGTTCAGACGCTGTATTGTCGATGATGACCTGTGGCTCGATTTCAAACGCCTGCTGGCGGCGGGTGCGCTTGCGCTCGCGGGCGATGGTGTCCTTGGGCAGCGTCTCGCCGCGCAGGTTTTTCTCGATCAGCTCTTTCAGACGCGCCACCCGGCGCTCTTCATCCACCACCTTGGAATTGTCTGACTGGACCCAGAAGGTATCCAACGCCATGCCGTCGGTCGTGGTGAAAATCTTGGCGTCAACGATGTTGGCGCCGGTCATGTCCACAGCGCCTGCGATGCGCGAGAAGAGACCCGCATGGTCCGGTGTCAGCACAGTGATCTCGGTGGCTTCATTGTCCGGCAGCGGCGTGACGCCGATTTCAAGCACGCTTTCCGGGCCGGCGGTTTCGTCCGCACCGGCCATCAGCCTTGCATGACGCTCCTGGGTATCCGGGTCCACCACCAGCCAGTAGCTGGGGGTCTGGCGCTCGATCAGAGCCTCGACTGTCTGGGTACCCAGATCAGCCATCCGTGTACGGAAGACGTCCTTGGCGGCATCCACGCGGTTGGTGCGGCTCAGGGCCTTGTTCTTGCCGGACAGGAGCGGCAGCGTTTCATCATAGAGCTGCTCGATCAGCTGCGCCTTCCAGCCGTTCCACACGCCGGGGCCCACGGCCTTGATGTCCGCAGTCGTGAGGATGGTCAGCAGCTTCAGGCGCTCAGGGCTTTGCACTTTGTCGGCAAAGTCCTTCACCGTGCGCGGATCGGAGATGTCCCGGGTCTGGGCGACGTCGGACATGATCAAATGTTCCAGCACCAGCCACTCGACGGTATCGGTCTCCGCCGGCGTCAACCCCAGGCGGGGACCAAGTTTGCGGGCGATCTTCGCACCGGCCACCGAGTGGTCCTCCGGGCGGCCCTTGGCGATGTCATGCAGGAACATGGCGAGATAGATCACCTTGCGCGACTGCACTTTCTGCATCAGGTCATTCGCCAGCTTGTGCTGGTCGGCATCAACGCCTTTTTCAATGCCGGAGAGAATATGGATCGCGTAGATCAAATGCTCGTCGGCGGTGTAGTGGTGATACATGTTGAACTGCATCAGCGCGACGATGCGGCCAAAGTCGAGCACGAAGCGGCCCAGCACGCCGGCTTCGTTCATGCGGCGCAGGGCAATGTCCGGCGTGTGCTCTGACACCAGGATTTCGCAGAACAGCCGGTTGGCTTCGTCGTTCTTGCGCAGGCTTGCATCCACCAGCTTGAGCGACCGGCGCACAAGGCGCAGGGCATCTGGATGAATATGCGTGCCGTTCATTTCAGCAGCGTGGAAAAGCCGGATGATGTTGACGGGATCACTGGAGAACAGATCCTCCGTATCCGCATTAATGCGCGCACCATCAAGCACGAAGCCCGGCGGCAGCGGCGCGGCGCCCCGGCGTACTTTGGCGCCGAAGCCCACGGCTTCCATCAAGGGGGCCAGCTTGTTGCGCAGGCTGTTGGCAGCACTTGATGCTGGGGCTGCCTTGCGCTGCTGGTCTTCCAGGGTGGCGCAGAAGATGCGGGTGAGATCGCCTACATCCTTGGCCACGAGGAAGTAATGCTTCATGAAGCGCTCAACGTCCTTCATGCCGCCGTGGCTGGTGTAGCCAAGGCGCCTGGCCATCTCGATCTGGATGTCGAAGCTCAAACGGTCTTCAGGACGGCCGGTGACGAAGTGCAGATGACAGCGCACAGCCCACAGAAATTCGTCCGCCTTCATGAAGGTGCGCATTTCCGACGCGCGGAACACGCCTTTCTTCACAAGATCACGCGGGTCCTGCACGCCGTAGAGATATTTGCCGATCCAAAAGAGCGTCTGCAGGTCGCGCAGACCGCCCTTGCTCTCCTTGATGTTGGGTTCCACCAGATAGCGCGACTGGCCGGCGCGGGCGTGGCGCTCATCGCGCTCTTCGAGCTTCATACGCACAAACTCACGGCCGGTGCCGGGCACCAGCTGGTTCCAGAACGCGTCCATCAGGTCGTCGAACAGAGGCTCATGGCCCCATAGATAACGCGCCTCAAGAATGGTGGTGCGGATGGTGATGTCTTCGCGCGACAGGCGGATGCACTCGTTTACGGAGCGGGTGGCATGGCCGACCTTGAGGCCCAGATCCCACAGCATGTAGAGCATGTATTCCACAACGCTCTCGCCCCAGGGCGTCTGCTTGTGCGGCAGCACGAACAGCAGGTCGATGTCAGACTGGGGTGCCAGTGTACCGCGTCCATAGCCACCCACAGCCACGATGCAGATGTTCTCTGCTTCGGTGTGGTGTGCAGACGGAAAGGCGTGGACGCGACAATAGTCGTAGAGCGCCTGGATGATGACATCCTGCAGGTAGCAAAGGCTCTGGGCGGTCATGATGCCCTTCATGCCGGCTTCCAGCGCCTCGCGTATGACGGCGCGGCCATCGGCCATGGTTGTTTTCAGCAACTCCAGAACAGCGGCGCGCTGTTCCATCTCATTGCCCGCGTGCGCACGGAACGATGCGGTCAGGGCAACGCGCAGTGCGTCTGCGTCCACAATCTTTGCGGGAGAAAGTGTGACGGCGACGGATGCTGACTTCTTAATTGTGTTCATTACGCCACATATAGCTCGTTTGCGTCGGAAATGCGCGGTATTCGGACCGATTGTTCATTGTAACAGACTTCAAAGCATACAACGCTGCGCGAGCGTTACGTGTATTTTGCGGACGCTGACCATAAAAGAGGGGGGCCATATGGCCATTCGTACAGGACTTGCTATCGGGCTTATCGCGTTTGCCGCGGCGGGCTGTTCAACAATTATCGAAGGTACAGATCAGGATATCACACTGGCCTCTGTTCCAAGTGAGGCTGAATGCACCGTGCAGAAAAATGGCGTGACGATCGCCAAAGTAAACAAGACGCCAGGCCGCGTCACGGTGGACAAGTCCAGCGCTGACCTGACGGTTGTGTGCAACAAAGAGGGCTTCAAGGAAACCCGTGGCATACTTGAATCAGATCTGGCCGCTGCCACATTTGGCAATGCCATTGCCGGTGGCCTCATTGGGGTCGTGATTGACGCCTCTACCGGCGCCAACAGCAAATATGATGACACCATCACCGTAACACTTGTGCCTGAGGCACCCGCTGCAGAAGCCGCACCAGAGGCTCCGGCCCCTGCCGAAGCCGACGCGGACGCAGCACCTGCTGCAGCGCCAGCAGGCGGTATGCAGCCGATCGCGAATCCGCCTTCCAGCTAAGCCGCTGACATTATGGCCATGGATTGGGCCGGGCAGCAGGAGAGGGACCATGTTCCTCGGAACGCTGCCCGGCCTTTTTCATGTTTTATAGGTCTTCGACTCAAATGTGAGGATTAACCATGTAACGCCTTGAAAAGGCGTTGCCTGGCAGATTTCGTCCGGGTCAGGATTAATCGTCGCTCAGCTTGCGCCTGAGCGCATAGATCAGGTCCAACGCGTCGCGCGGAGTCATTTCGTCGGGGGCTGCTTCGCTCAGGGCGTCGCGGATGGGGTCTGGTCCCGATGGGGCATGCCCGGCGGATTTTGGACGCGGGGCTGCGGCAAACAGGGGCAGGTCTGCTGCAAGGTCGCCTTTGGACGCCCCGCCGGTGTCACCCTCTTCGAGAGCCTTGAGGACCTCTTCGGCCCGCGACAGCGCCGCGTCCGGCAACCCGGCCAGCCGGGCCACATGGATGCCGTAGGAGCGATCAGCTGCGCCCGGGGCAACCTCATGCAGGAACACGATGTCCTGACCGTGCTCGGCCACCCGCATGGTGGCGTTGGCCAACCGGTCCAGCGTTGAGGTGAGCGCTGTCAACTCATGATAGTGGGTGGCAAAGAGCGTGCGGGCGCGATTGACCTCGTGCAAATGTTCCAGCGTCGCCCAGGCAATCGAAAGCCCGTCATAGGTGGCGGTGCCCCGGCCAATCTCGTCCAGTATGACAAGCGATTTGTCAGTCGCGCGGTTGAGAATGGCGGCGGTTTCCACCATCTCGACCATGAATGTGGACCGTCCCCGGGCCAGGTCGTCAGACGCACCGACGCGGGAAAACAGCCGGTCCACAACGCCGATATGGGCTGCTGCCGCGGGCACGAAGCTGCCCGCCTGGGCCATCACCGCAATCAATGCGTTCTGGCGCAGAAATGTCGATTTACCGGCCATATTGGGGCCTGTGAGCAGCCAGACAGGCCGTGCGGGCTCACCGGTTTTTTCGTCGATTGCACCCTCACCGGACAGATTGCAGTCATTGGGAATGAACGCCCCGTTGCCCTGGCGCTTGAGCGCAGCCTCAACCACCGGATGCCGCCCGGCATCAATGTGAAAGGCAAGTGAATTGTCTATCTTGGGGCGCGCCCAGTTATTGCCCTGTGCTGCGTCCGCCAGCGCTGCCGCCACATCAAGCTCTGCCAGAGCAGATGCGATGTCCGGCAGGTCGGGGATCGCCTTGATTTCAGCCGCGAGCTGATCGAACAGCTCTTTTTCGCGGCCAATCGCGCCATCGCCGGCGCGGGAGACCTTGGCGTCCAGCTCTGCGAGCTCAACGGTTGAAAACCGCATGGCATTGGCGAGGGTCTGGCGATGGCGGAAGGTTTCCTGCAACTCGCCGTCCATCATTCGGTCGGCCTGGGTGGCAGACACCTCGATGAAATAGCCCAGCACATTGTTGTGGCGCACTTTGAGGGTCTTGATGCCGGTCTGGTCGCGATATTGCGCTTCCAGCCCGGCAATCACCTTGCGGCTGCCGTCGCGCAGGGAAATCAGCTCATCGAGGTCCGCGTCATAGCCCGGTGCGATGAACCCGCCATCACGGACCAGCAGGGGCGGCTCCTCGACCAGCGCCCGGCCCAGCAGGACGCCCAGCGCCGAGGCTGATCCGGTCCGGGTTGTCTCCAGACGCGTTGCCGCCGCGCTGACATCTTCGGGCAGGGGCGGAAAGTCGGGCGCCCTGCCCGCCTGTGGGTCCAGCAATGCGGCAACGTCCGCGCCGCCCTTGATGGCGGCAGCCACCGCGCCCAGATCACGCGGGCCACCACGGCCCAGGGCCAGCCGGGACAAGGCGCGCTCCAGATCAGGCACGCCGCGCAGGCAGTCGCGCATATCGCCCCGCAGCCGGGTCTGCTCGGCAAACAGCGTCACAGCCGCCAGGCGCTTGTTGATTGGGGCCGGGTCTGCGAGAGGCGCGGCCACACGCTGCTTGAGGGCGCGCGCGCCTGCGGCTGTCACAGTTGCATCCATGATGGCAAGAAGGCTGCCGTCGCGGCCACCCTCAGGCCCGCGGGTCAGCTCGAGGCTCTGGCGGGTGGCGGCATCAATCGCCATCAACCCCTGCTCGCTGGTGGTTTTGGGAGGCGACAGGGCGGGTGCCGCGCCTGCCTGTGTCAGCGTCACATAGTCCACCAGCGCACCGGCAGCGGCGATTTCCGCCCGGCTGAAGTCACCAAAACCATCAAGGGCTTTGACGCCGAACAGCGTTTCAAGGCGGCGGCGGGCATTGTCGCTGTCAAAGGCCGAGGCGCGCAGGGGCGTCAGCGGCGTTCCCACGCCCTGAATGGCGTCGGCGATAAGCTCGTCGGCCAGCAGCCCGTCATGCATCACAAGTTCGCTGGGGCTCAGGCGGGCCAGCGCTGCCGCCAGGGCATTGGCTTCAACCGCCTCCACATGGAAGGAGCCGGTGGAGACATCCGCATAGGCCAAACCCAGTGTCTGGCTGCCATCCGCCCGCACCCGGGCCAGGGCTGCCAGCAGATTTGTATCACGGGCATCCAGCAGGGCGTCTTCCGTCAGCGTGCCCGGCGTGACGATCCGCACCACGGCCCGGGCGACCACGGATTTGGAGCCGCGTTTCTTGGCTTCTGCAGGATCTTCTGTCTGTTCACAGACCGCGACCCTGAACCCCTTGCGGATCAGCCGGGAAAGATAGGCGTCTGCTGCATGCACCGGCACACCGCACATGGGGATATCCGCGCCCAGATGCTTGCCGCGCTTGGTCAGCGCAATGTCGAGCGCCGCTGACGCCTTGACCGCATCGTCAAAGAACAGCTCATAGAAATCGCCCATCCGATAGAACAGGACGCAGTCCTCATGGGCCTGCTTGATCTCCATATATTGCGCCATCATGGGCGTGGCTTGGGGGGTGGCTTGGGACTTTGATGCAGGCACGCCCTGCTTAACCGGCTCTGATTTGAGCGGGGCAGCAGGCGCTGTTTCTTTGATTACGGGCGGGGTCATAGCCGGCGGAGACTATCAGGCGGCGGGCCCGACTGCGAGCCCGACTGCGAGCCTGTGTCACGTGTGGATCGGCGCATATTTGACCGGATGTGAGGGGTGTAACGCTTGTGGCGTGAGGCGGGCTTGCCTATAGCTTCACCCCTCGGCTACACCACCTGCCCCGGCACATGTGTGGATGGCTCCCATCCTTTGCTGCCCCTGCGTCAAACAACACTGATTTCCGCGTCCGCTGCCAGCATTGGCGCGGCCTCCAACACAAGGCTTCCAACCCATGACCGAAGGCTCCGGCGGCCGCCGCCGCTACACAGACGAAGAAGCCCTGCTGTTTCACTCAGAAGGCCGTCCGGGCAAGCTAGAAATCACGCCGACCAAGCCGATGGCCAGCCAACGCGACCTGTCGCTGGCCTATTCGCCCGGCGTGGCCGCGCCCGTGCGCGCCATAGCTGACAACCCCGCGACCGCCTACGACTACACCGCCAAGGGCAACCTTGTTGCCGTGATCTCCAATGGCACGGCCATTCTGGGCCTGGGCAACCTGGGGGCGCTCGCCTCCAAGCCGGTGATGGAAGGCAAGGCGGTTCTTTTCAAGCGGTTTGCGGATGTGGATTCGATCGACCTTGAAGTCGACACAGACGACGCGGACGACTTCATCAATGCGGTGCGCTATCTGGGGCCGTCTTTCGGGGGCATCAACCTGGAAGACATCAAGGCGCCTGAGTGCTTCATGGTGGAAGAGCGCCTGCGTGAACTCATGGACATTCCGGTGTTCCATGACGACCAGCACGGCACCGCCATCATCGCAGCCGCTGGCCTGATCAATGCGTGCCATCTGACCGGCCGCAAATTTGAAGACATGAAGCTTGTGGTCAACGGCGCAGGCTCGGCGGGCATTGCCTGCCTCGAGCTCGTCAAGGCCATGGGCGTCAAAACCGAAAACGCGCTTTTGTGTGACACCAAAGGCGTGATCTATCAGGGCCGCCAGGAGGGCATGAACCAGTGGAAGTCAGCGCACGCGGCGCCCACGGACAAGCGCACTCTTGAAGAAGCCATGGACGGTGCCGATGCGTTCTTTGGCGTATCCGTCAAAGGCGCCCTGACGCCGGACATGGTTGCCTCCATGGCCCCCAGCCCGATCATTTTTGCCATGGCCAACCCGGACCCGGAGATTACACCGGAAGAAGCCCATGAAGTGCGCGATGACGTCATCATGGCGACGGGCCGGTCGGACTATCCCAACCAGGTGAACAATGTTCTGGGCTTCCCTTACATTTTCCGTGGTGCACTGGATGTGCGCGCGTCCACCATCAATGACGCCATGAAGATTGCTGCGGCGGAAGCACTAGCCACCCTGGCGCGCGAAGACGTGCCGGACGAAGTGGCTGCCGCCTATCACGGCATGCGTCCGCGCTACGGCAAGGACTACATCATTCCCGTGCCGTTTGATCCGCGTCTCATCACGACGGTGCCAACAGCGGTTGCAAAAGCGGCCATGGAATCCGGTGTTGCGCAGCGTCCGATCATCGACATGGAAAGCTACATCCATGAGCTGACCGTGCGCCTTGACCCAACGGCGGCGTCGCTTGGCTTTATTGTCGAGCGTGTGCGCCGCGAACCAAAGCGCGTTGTGTTTGCGGAAGGCGAAGAAAGCAAGGTGGTGCGCGCGGCCATCGCGTTCCGCGACCAGGGCCTGGGCACCCCCATCCTGCTGGGTCGCGAAGAAATAATCCGTGGACAGATGAAAGATGTAGGGCTTGAAGACGCGGCAGGCATCGAGATCATCAACCAGCGCACATCTGATGCAGCGCCGGACTATGCGGATGCGCTCTATGACAAGCTGCAGCGGCGCGGCTATCTCGCGCGTGACTGTACGCGCATGGTGTTCAATGACCGCAACATCTTTGCAGCCTCCATGGTCTCTGCCGGTGATGCGGACGCGCTTATCACGGGTGTGACGCGCTCTTACTCCGTTGCGCTTGGTGATGTGCGTCGCGTCATCGATGATGCGCCGGGCAAGCGGGCCATGGGCATGTCCATGGTGGTTGCCCGCGGGCGCACCGTGCTTGTGGCCGACACCAATGTGCATGATATGCCGACGGCGCAGGAGTTGGCAGACATTGCCATCGAGAGTGCGGATGTTGCGCGCCGCCTTGGCTATGAGCCGCGCGTGGCCCTGCTGGCCTACTCCACATTCGGTCACCCGATGGGCGAACGCTCCGAACGGGTGCGTGAAGCGGTGGAGATCCTGGACCAGAAGCAGCGTGACTTTGAGTATGACGGTGAAATGTCTGCGGACGTCGCGCTCAACCGCGATGCCATGAGCATGTATCCGTTCTGCCGCCTGACCGAGCCTGCAAATGTGCTGGTGATGCCGGCCATTCACTCAGCCTCGATTTCCACCAAGATGCTGTCAGAGCTGGGCGGCGCGTCGATCATCGGGCCATTGCTGGTTGGTCTTGAAAAGTCGGTACAGATCGCACCCATGGGTGCCGCGGTGTCAGATCTCGTGAACCTGGCAGCGATCGCGGCATACGGCCTCGATACCTAGGCGACGATCAGGCGCTTTGCGCCGCCGCAGGCTTTTCGTCCCGCATGTCGCCCTTGCCGAACTTGTCGCGGTAGCGGTCGCTGATCTGGTTGGCCGGGAAAACGATGAGCACGTCGGTGGTGCCGAACTGCTCATCCACCACCGCGCCGTCGCCGATGGTGGCGCCGGCCCGCAGATAGCCCTTGATGAGAGGCGGCAGGGCCCGCAGGCCTTTTTTGGCTTCGACGTCGTCCTTGGGCATGCGGTTCATGTCGACGAACAGTTCGTCGCGGGCCCGCACAGGCGGGGTGGTTTCCACATCGCCGCGGCAGTAGTGGTGCATGAAGGACAGGGGCAGCGCGAGCTCATCCGGGTTGGTGCCCTCAAGGCTTGCGCAGCCAAACATGATGTCGAGTTCGTAATGCACCAGATAGCTGATGATGGCATGCCACATGAGCTCCAGCGTCGGCCGCGAGCGATGGTCGATATGCACGCAGGACCGGCCAAGCTCCAGGAAGCGGGTGTCGGGTCCAGCAGCAGTCACCCATGGCTCGATGTCGAACTCATTGGCGGTGTAAAACCCGCCATGAGCCTCTGCCACTTCCTGGCGCATCAGCCGGTAGGTGCCGACGATGGCATCTTCGGGAACACCGCGGCCTGAGTAGTCCTCGGGGATGCGGGAGTGGTCGATCACCAGCAGGTGGTCGGCAAAGGCATCGAAATGATCAAAGTCGCGTCGTTCCGCAGCCATGCGCGGGCTGGCCTGAGCGGACATCTCTTCATAGAAGACCTTGTAGCGCAGGCGCTGGGCAGCGCGGACTTCGGCTTCTGTTTCTGCGACGCGCACTTCCAGAGACTTGCGGCGGGCCAGGGGACGCGGCGGGGGGCCATATTTTCCCGAGTAGCGCGCCGCGCGGTTGATGGGCTTGCCGGAGAGTTTGGCAAAGGCCGGGTTCTGGGAGGGCCGCATGTGGCGAGGTTCAAAGCCCCAGAAGACACGGCGTGTCTTGGGCGTGCGCGCGTGCTGGGGCGTGCGCGCATGCAGGGACATACCAAGCTGATGGCCATAGCGGCTGCGGGCAACAAAGCCACGGGTCAGCCGCAGCAGGCTGCGCGTGCGCATGCGTCGGCGGCGGGTATAGCGGGAGCGCAGGGCTTTGACGGCACCAAATCCTCGGCGCAGTCCGGCCACGGCAAGCTGCTTGAACAAACCCGGTACTCCCTGTTGCGCCCGGAGGTGATTATTCCCGCCCGGTGCTGCTGTCTGCTTGTCAGCAGAATTCGGGCCGTTGTCCAGCCCTATTAGCCTGTGCGCGCGCATGGCAACGACACCAAAACACTCAATATCTGAAGCCGGTGATGGCATTGCCACGTCAATGTGACGCCACGGTGTCACTTTGACCGGCGCGATTGCCCGTAAAAACGCGACAATCCAATTCTACCACCGTTGGCTCCGGGGGCCTAACAGATTGAATTTATTGTCAGTTTTGTTGAGATTTGCGCCAGCTGCGGGTAATGGGTTGCGCTCGCAACGAGGCGCAAAAAGCGCTGTTAGCCCGCTTGTGACAGGCTCTCGTCAGCGGTGACATCCACCGCCTTGAGATTGATCAAGATATCGCGAAGGGCTTCGGGCTCGACAGGTTTGGAAAGATAATCGTCCATTCCAGCATCCAGACACATCTGGCGATCTTCCGAATAGGCGTTGGCAGTGAGCGCCACCACATGCACGCCATGGCCATGATCGCGCAGGGCGCGGGTTGCTTCGACGCCGTCCATCTCCGGCATATGCATGTCCATGAGAACGATGTCGAACCGGGCCTGGGTGTTGAGGGCTTCAACAGCCTCGCGTCCATTGAGGACGCGAATGACTTCATGGCCGTCGCGCTCAAGAACGCTCACCGTCAACAAGGCGTTGACGTCATTGTCTTCTGCCAGCAGCACCCGGCGGCCGGTCGGCTCACCGCTGCCGGCAGAGCCATCCGGAACCCGTATGTCGGGGTCGTCGTCGCCAGTGATGGGTGACCCATCAAGCTCGCCAGCACCATCACCAAGGCTGGCGTCATCACGGATGACAGCAATCAGGGTCTGGCGGCGCGCGGGCAACAGAACATAACCGTCTGCCGGAACGTCAGCACGCGTGGTCACGTCCAACGCCTGCGCCCGGTCGCCTGCCAGAGACGCTGCAAGGATGCGCAGGTCGGGATTGGTTCCGCGCAATGTCTCAATGCCGTCTGCGGTCAGGAGTGCCGCATCGGCAATGAGAACATCGGCGTCAGCAATCTGGTCACGTATCGGCAGCGTGTCGGTGACCATGTTGGGCGTGCCGCCATGGTGACGAATGACCTCGGCAACCGCCTCCGCCTCGTGACCTTCAATGGCCACGGCACAGATTGTGTCCGCGAGGCTTGTGTCATCCCCAAGTGGTTCTGCGTCGGCAATCGGCATCGGGATGGACACCGAGAAAGTGGTGCCGCGGCCCGGCGCGCTCTTCAGGGCAATGGTGCCGCTCATGGTGCTGACGAGGCGGCGCGAAATGGCAAGGCCGAGCCCGGTGCCGCCACGGCGCTGGGCAGCGGCGGCCCGCGCCTGCTGGAATTCTTCAAACACGATGCGCTGATCTTCTTCACCCATACCGATGCCGGTATCGATGACCTGCGCTTCCAGAATGGCCGTCTTGCCCTCCGGTGACGGCGCCTGTCCGCGCCGCAGCACGAGCGTAACGCCCCCCTTGTCGGTGAACTTGATGGCGTTGCCGACGAGGTTGGCAAACACCTGATGCAGGCGGCCCTGATCGCCGACCACCTGCGTTGGCAAGGTGGGGTCCAGAACCGTTGACAGGCTGATGCCGCGTTGCTGCGCACGCGGGGCAAGAAGCTCCGCAAGGCCCTGCGCCATTTCCTCGAGGGAGAAGGGATGCTGCTCAAGCTCCAGATGGCCCGCTTCGACTTTTGAGAAATCAAGAATGTCGTCGATCAGGCGAAGCAGGGCACGGCCTGAACGCCGCACGGCCTGCACATAGTTGGCCTGTTCCGGTGACAGGGTTGTTTCGCTCAGCAAGGCCGAGATGCCGATGATGCCGTTCATCGGCGTGCGGATTTCATGGCTGATGGTCGCGAGGAAGGCGGACTTGGCCTGATTGGCCTGCTCGGCTTCATCGCGGGCGCGGGCGAGGTCGCGTTCGGTATTCTTGCGTTCGGTGATGTCACGGCCCGCACACTGGATTTCCACCAGGCGGCCATCGTCGTCGCGGATGGGCAGTTCTTCCCAGCCGATCCACCGCCAGCCGCCGACGGTCTTGATGCGCTGATCGGTTCGGATGCGGAACTTTTGCGCGCCGGCTGTCCCCGGAGCGGCCTCGACGGTCGGTGCTTTCCCCAGCAGCCCTTCGCCCGTGCTTGCGTCCACATGGGGCACAAAGGGGCGGCCCAATACCTGTTCACGGGTCACGCCGAACGTGTCGCAGAACACGTCGTTGACGAAAGTCAGCTGGCCCCGGGTGTTGCGGCGAAAAATGATATCTGCCTGACCGGCCAGCAGCCCGCGCAGCAGGCGCGCTTCGCTGCGCAGGGACATGAGTTCACGATACTCGCCTTCCAGGCCCGTTGCCTTGCGGATCAAGGCTTTGGTTCTTTCCCGCAACGTCCCTAGCCACGCGCGCGCCGCCACCACACGCCGAGAGGGCATATGCCGGGGTGTCGGCGTTTGGCCGGATCTGGAAGGAAGGCCAAAAGGCATAAGGCGGCAGCTCCTGAAACCCGCCGCTGAAACGGCGTCCGGATGATCTGCCTAGAATTGTCACGAGCCCCTGAAGATCGCGTTAACTGGGAGCGAAATTCGCAGCAATTCTGCGGTTTTTGCTAAATTGGGTCACTCAACCAGCCTCACGCAGCAACAATGGCCTGCGCGGGCGCCCGGCGGAAACTCAGGGCTTCGGCCAGATGGGCCCGGGTGACGGGACCACCACCTTCAAGATCACAAAGGGTGCGCGCCACACGCAAAACGCGCACGTAGCCGCGCGCGGACAGGCGCATGGACTCCGCTGCCTTGTCCATCAGATCAAGGCCCGCAGCGTCCAATTGAACAACTCTTTCCAGAACCTGACCGTCCGCCTGCGCGTTGGTCATGACGGTCTGTCCGTCTGTTATCTCCGCATAGCGCTGCGTCTGGATATCCCGCGCGGCCTTGATCCGTGCCGCGATGGCTGCGCTGGGCTCGCCGGCCACCCCGTGGCGCATGTCGGCGGCGGACACCGGCGGCACGTCAAGCTGGATGTCAATTCGATCCATCAACGGGCCTGAGACCCTCGTTTGATAGTCCTGGGCGCAGCGCGGCAGGCGTCCGCACGCCATGCCAGGCTCACTGGCAAAGCCGCAGCGGCAGGGGTTCATGGCCGCCACCAGCTGGACCCGCGCCGGGTAACTCACATGATGATTGGCCCGGGCGATCACGGCGGCCCCGGTTTCCAGGGGTTGGCGCAAGGCATCAAGCACCGGGCGGGCAAATTCCGCCAACTCGTCGAGAAACAGCACGCCATTGTGGGCAAGCGAGACTTCGCCGGGCTTGGCCTTGATGCCGCCGCCCACAAGGGCGGCCATGGACGCTGAGTGATGCGGCGCGCGGAATGGGCGCTCCGGGCTCAAGGCCCCGCCCTCCAAAACCCCGGCAACGGACGCCACCATGGCAACGTCAAGCATCTCTTTGGGTGTCATGGGCGGCAGGATGCCGGGCAACCGACTTGCCAACATGGATTTGCCCGCGCCGGGAGGGCCAACAAACAGCAGATTGTGGGCCCCGGCGGCGGCCACTTCGAGGGCGCGCTTGGCGGTTTCCTGACCCTTGATGTCCGCCATGTCGGGTACCGTGCCCAGCTGCGGCGGCGTGCCAGGCCGCGGCACAGGCAGGACCTGAACACCTTTGATGTGATTGACGAATTCAAGAAGCGTTGCGGGGGCAATGATCTCAATGTCCCCCGCCCAGGCGGCTTCCGGCCCGCAGGCCTCAGGACAGACAAGGCCGCGATCAGCGGCGTTGGCCGCAATCGCAGCTGGCAGGGCGCCTGTGACCGGCGCAATCGTGCCGTCCAGACCAAGCTCGCCCAGCACACACAACCCGTCCATGGCGTCCTGCGGGATCACGCCCAGGGCGGTCATCAGGGCAAGGGCGATGGGCAGATCGTAGTGGCTGCCTTCCTTGGGGAGGTCGGCCGGTGCCAGATTGACCGTGATGCGCTTGGGCGGCAGAGCCAGACCAATGGCGGTGAGGGCGGCACGCACCCGTTCGCGGCTTTCAGCAACTGCCTTGTCACCCAGGCCGACAATGGTGAAAGCCGGGACGCCGGGCGAAATCTGGACCTGGACACCTACATCTCGTGCCTCAACGCCTTCAAAGGCGACAGTATTGATCCGCGCCACCATCGTTCTGCCCTCGCACCCCAGTGTTAACTGCCGTGCTGCCCCGCTGAGCCCCTGCCTGCAAATGTTCCGCAAGTCGAGGTCAACTTGACAACCGAGTAGGATTATCCCCAATCCACGTCTGTAAAATGGACCGTAACACGAACATTACAGGAACGCACGTTCTTCTTGATGGGAGTATGTTAACCTTTTGCGTTAACGAATGGAACGAAATTGGGCAGCCCGAGATAGGCGCCCGACGGCGTCTCAGGCCCGCTTGGCTTCAATGACATCCCAGATCATGGCGGCGATATTGGTGCCGTCGAAGCGCTCGATCTCGCGCAGACCCGTCGGTGAGGTGACGTTGATTTCGGTCATGTAGTCGCCAATGACGTCAATGCCGACAAAGATCAGACCTCGGCGTTTGAGTTCCGGCCCAATGATGGCGCAGATCTCGCGCTCGCGATCTGTCAACTTGGTTGCTTCCGGCCTGCCGCCCACATGCATGTTGGAGCGGCTTTCGCCCGCGGCCGGCACCCGGTTGATGGCACCGGCAATCTCGCCGTCCACCAGAATGATGCGTTTGTCGCCGGCGCGCACCGCCGGGAGGTAGGCCTGCGCAATGAGCGGCTCGCGGAACATCTGGGTGAACATCTCCAGGAGCGACGCCATGTTCTCGTCGTCTTTTTTGACGCGAAAGACGCCCGCGCCGCCATTGCCATAGAGCGGTTTGAGGATGATATCGCCATGTTCGGCGCGGAAAGCCTTGATATCCTGCTCGTTTGACGAGATCAGGGTTGGCGGCATCACACCGTCAAACTCGGTGACAAACAGCTTTTCCGGGGCGTTGCGCACATGGGTGGGGTCGTTCACCACCAGGGTATGGGGGTGGATGTGATCGAGAATGTGGGTGGCGGTGATGTAGCTCATGTCAAACGGCGGGTCCTGCCGCATGAGTACCACATCGACGTCGCGCATGTCGGTGACAACTGAGTTGCCGTGGGTGAAATGATCGCCCTGTGTGTCGCGCACCTCCAGAGGCCGCGTATGCGCGAGCACCTTGCCATCGTGCAGCGACAGGTCGCGCGGCAGGTAATAGGACAGCTCATGGCCCCGCGCCTGCGCTTCAAGGGCCAGACGGAAGGTTGAATCCCCCTGAATGTCGAAGGCTGCTACCGGATCCGTCTGAATTGCTACTTTGAGAGTCATATGCCGCCCTGCTCCACCGGTTGTCTTGAGCCGGTTCTTCTGGGGCCGGGTCACGCCCGGCCAGCTTTTGGTTGTGTTCTGGTTCGGGCGGAATGTCGGGGTGCGGCCCTGCAAGGTCAATGGGCAACCTTGTGCGGGTGCCGCCAAACATCCGTTTCATAATGCGTTGAGAGACTAGTTCAGGCTCATGCGCAGTTTGTCGGCGCGGGACTTGGCCTCACGGGCAATCTGCCCGCGGCCCTCCGCCAGCGCCAGTTCGGCCGCGCGCGCATAGGCTTTGCGGGCGGACATCAAACTGCCTGTCTCCCCATCAAGGCTGCCGCGTTCCAGCCACAGCGCCGGGTCGCGCGGCGCAATGGCGGTCATGCGGGACAGGATCGCGTCCGCCCGGGTGAGGTCGCGGGCCTGGGAGGCACGGGAATAGATATTGTTCTGGAGCCGTAACAAAACCGCGCGGGCTGAGACAGGCGCCAGAGCGCGTTCGAGGTCTGCCAGACTTGGGTCGTCTTCTTCGTCTTCAAGACCCTGCACCCGAGCGAGCAATGAGGTGATGGCGTCCTCGTCCAGCACCTGCCCGCCGGAGAACGGGTCGATCATCACAGGTGGCGGCCCGCCCTGCACGACGCCGTTGAGGCGAACCAGAAAATGACCGGGGAAATTCACGCCTGACACAGCCCAGCCATTGGCGCGTCCGGCATGGATGTAGATCAGGCCCAGCGCCACCGGCAGGCCACGCTTGCGGTCAATCACCCGCACCAGATTGGCATTTGCCATGTCGTCATAGGTCACACGGTCGCCGTCATAGCCAAAGTCGCCGGCGATCACATCTGTCAGAGCCTGGGCCTGCGCGCGGGTGCGCGCCGCTTCGCGCCGTGTGGGATCAGCCGACTGGGCGTCGGGTGTCTCCAGCGCTTTGGCGCGCGTCGCCACATCGCTGACGATGCGGGCAAGATGGGCGTGATAGGGGTCCAGCACCAGGTCAGGCATGTCGGCCGCGCCCAGGGCCAGCGCCGTGTGCGCAAGGTCCAGGGCATCGTCAGCCGCCTCACCGGCAGCGCGCAGAATGCGATCAAGCTCAGGCGTCATGGATTGCTTTCCCGCAGAGAACTGGTGCCGCCGAGCCTCGGCGTCACCACGACGGGTGAATGATAGCGCCCTCATCTGATTGGCGCTAAGTCGCGACTCTCAATACCGCGATTTTGCGGTGACAGAGATACCGGGCCGGACGAGGCGGGCTGGCTATAAGCGGGGTCGTAGTAAGGCTCACGCGCGGGCGCTGAATAGTAAGCGGGCTGCGTGCTGGCGGTCTCAATTGCAACGGCATCATCATAGTCCGACATGTCCGTGCGCAGCGGTGGCTGGCCGGTCAGCAGATCCGCTGTTTCGCGGCTTTCTGCGAGGGTATGGCCCTGACGGTCACCGGACGGCGTGCGCTCGAACGGCTGTACCGCCGGTGCGCTGGGCGGCCGGGCGTCTGCCATACGACGTTGATCATCGACAGTGATGGCGTGCATCACCACGCGTTTGACGCCGTTGATGTCGCGCGCATGGGCGGCGACGCGGTCAATTTCCGCGTTGTCCTGACCAATCCCCAGAATGTAGACCGAGCCGTTGGTGACGTCTGTTTCGTAGTTGATGTCTGAAATGCTGAAGTCGGTCAGCAACCTGGCTGTCAGCTTGGTGCTGATCCAGCCATCCGCCGGCAGCGCTTCGAAAGTAGAGCGATCGGCAATCTCGACCTCATTGATCACTTCTCGAACGCCGGGCACCGTCCAGGCGATCTTGCCCGCTTCCGCGCGGTCTTCAGCGTGCTGCACAAGGCCCGTCAGCATGACACGGCCTTCCATGACATTGGTCGTGACATCGGAGAACAGGCCGTTGTCGCTTTTGATCAGCCGGTCCATCAGGCCAAGCTTGATTTCCGTGTCATCGAGCGCCTCGCCGATGGGGCGCTCCTGAAAGGCGGCGATGCCAGCGGTCGCTCCGGCACCAACTGCCATGCCGATGGGCGAGCACGCCGCCATGGCCAGCGCTGCACCAATGGCGAAGACGGGGAAGAAGCGGGTCATGTTGATTGACTTGGTCATGAGACATGTCACCTGCAGACAGGAGGCCCTCAAAGAGTGCCTCAACCACGGAACACCGCACGCCGACCCGCAAACAGCGAAGTGACATGCGGCAGTGAACCCGCTCGCGATGGCCGCGCGCGGACAAGTGGTTGCCGGATAATGACGTCCCTATTGGATGGCCATCCTTGGCCGAGGTGCCCCAGACTTTTGTCTGGTGTGCGTGCCCTGCTTTTCTTGAGGGCGGGTGTCCCGACAGACCGGCCTCCACCTTCTGTTCACGAGGTGTTTTGGAACCAAGTCTTTCAGCAGCATCTTCATGCAACTGATTCGTTTTGGACAAACCCTTCATACCAGATCGCGGCACGGGGGCGAAACGTTAGTTGGAAATCCACGCGTTCTGGATGTGTTGGGGCCAGCGCCCGGGCGCCATGGCGATGACGTCAAAACGGATGTCACACTCAGCCAGTTCAGGCTTCCAGGACGGCAACCAGCCGGCGGCGGCGGCAAGACGCTGTTGCTGACGCACAGAGACCGCTGCCATGGCCTCGTTAACGTTTGCGCGGGCCTTAACTTCTACAATGACAATTAACTTGCCCCGCTTGGCGACAAGGTCGATCTCGCCAAGCGGTGTGCGCAGCCTTGCAGCAATAATCCGGTAGCCCTTGAAGCGCAGCAACCAGGCCGCAAGGCTTTCAGCGCGGCGGCCGCGTGTTTCGGCAGCCTGACGCTTGTTGCTCATTCGCTTTTTTCGTCCGCTGCGGACAACTCCAGCGCACGGGCATAGGCGCGCTTGCGCGGCATGTTGAGCGCCTTTGCAACGTCTGCCGCCGCCCGGCTGGCGCTTTGGGACTGCATGGCATCCTTCAAGGCAGCATCAAGCGCGTCATCGTCGGCCACCAATTCTTCGGGCGGCGCAATCACAAGAACCACCTCGCCGCGCGGCGGGCCTTCCGCGGCATAGTGCTTCGCCAAATCCGGCAGCGTGCCGCGTCGCACCTCCTCAAACCGCTTCGTCAGTTCGCGGGTGACCGCTGCTTCACGGGGGCCCAAGCCCTCCACGAGCGCTGCGAGCGTTGGCTCGATCCGTTTGGCCGCTTCCAGAATGACAAGTGTTGCCGGGACCGGTGCCAGTTCGGCGATGGTACGGGCGCGGGCACCCTGTTTGGCAGGCAGAAAGCCCTGAAAGAAGAACCTGTCCGTCGGCAGACCGGCCACGCACAAGGCCGCCAGAACCGAAGAGGGTCCCGGCAATGCGGTCACCGGGTGATCTTCGGCAATGACATCGCGCACCAGCTTGTAGCCGGGGTCTGAGACCAGAGGCGTGCCCGCATCGCTGACCAGAAGAATGGCGGCGCCATCCGCGAGGCGCGCCAGAATGCGCGGCCGCATGCGTTCCGCATTGTGCTCGTGGTAGCTCTCGAGCCTGGCTGAGATGCCATGGATATTCAGCAGTTTTGCCGTTTCGCGGGTGTCTTCGCACAAAACGAGATCCGCCCCGGCGAAGGCGTCAAGCAGGCGGAGGCTCACATCCCGCGCGTTACCTATGGGGGTCGCGGCAATATGAAGGCCCGGTGCAAGGGGACGTGCCTGCTTTCCTGCCGCATTGTTGCCGGAAGCCGTCGATATGTCTTTGTCAGTGGTCATGCTGCCCCATAGGGTACGCGGACAGTGCTGGCAAGAAAGCTGTTATCTGGTAAGTGACGCGTATATAGCTGCTTGGCCCTGTGTGATCGGGGTGTTATCGGGGTGTGATCGGGTGCTGGCCGCCGCAGACGTGGCGGGTTTGAAGATGTGGGTTTGGAGTATCGGATTTGGTGAATTCAGCGAAACACGTAATGCGCACCGGACTTGTGGGTGCCCTGGCTCTGGTCCTGGTGGCCTGCACCAGCTCCGGTAACAAGCCGACACCGGCGCCGCAGCGTCCCACGACGCCGGACGTGACGATTACCCCTCCACCGCAGAATATTCCTGATCGCAATACGAGCGGTTTCCTGAAGCCGCGCCATCTTGATGCAAATGAACCCGTCCGCGTGGCCATTCTGCTGCCGCTCTCAGGCGGCGCTGCCCCTGTGGGCGACGCCATGCTCAACGCCGCGCAGCTGGCGCTGTTTGAATTCGACAACCCAAATGTGCTGTTGATCCCAAAGGACACGTCCGGTGATCCAGCCAAGGCAGCGCAGGCGACCCGTGAAGCAATCAGCGAAGGTGCTGACATCATTCTGGGACCACTGTTTGCGTCCTCGGTTGCCGCTGTTGCGGGCCCCGCTCAATCTGCCGGCGTGCCGGTGATCGCCTTTTCAACGGACCGCAATGTGGCCGGCGGCGGGGTTTATCTGCTGAGCTTCCTGCCGGAAGAAGACATTGAGCGCGTCGTTGATTTTGCCGTGCTTGAAGGCCACCAGCGCTTTGCCGCCATGCTGCCGCAAAGCGAATACGGCCAGCGGGTACGCAACCAGTTCGGCCAGGCGGTTCTGGCCCGTGGTGCTGAACTTGCGGCGACAGAAAGCTACACCCCCACAACCGACGGTATGCTGGCCCCGGCCGAGCGGCTGGCGAAACTCAAAGCCAGCTACGACGTTGTGCTGCTGCCTGCCGGTGGCACCGAGCTGCAGGGCCTCGCGCCGCTTCTGCCCTATTATGATGTTGATCCCCGCCAGGTGAAGTTCATCGGCACGGGCCTGTGGGATGACCCCTCCGTGCTGCGCGAACCGTCCCTTGTTGGGGGCTGGTTTGCAGCACCACCGCCTGAAACCCGCAAGGCGTTTCAGGACCGCTATGAGCGCGTGTTCGGGTCGAAGCCGCACCGTATTTCAAGTCTCGCTTATGATGCCATGAGCCTCTCGATCGCACTTTCTGGCGGTCAGCCGGGGCAGCGTTACACGGTCAGCGAGCTGACAGCTGAAGATGGCTTTGCCGGTATCGACGGTGTGTTCCGGTTCACGCCGGAAGGTCTCAACGAGCGTGGCCTTGCTGTGATGGAAGTGCGCCCGGGCGGCTTTGTTGTCGTCAGCCCGGCCCCGACATCACTTACAGGTGGCCCGGTTTTCTAGAGCAGAATTTCGCGCAGGATGGCGTTGAGCACAGGGCGGCCTTTTGAGGTCACCTGCAGGTTATCCCCATGGGCCAGAAGCAATCCTTCGGCTGCAAGAGCTTTGACAGCCTGGCTGTCAACGACGTCTCCCAGAAGGGCTGGAAGCTGCGATTGATGGACTCCCGAGGTGAGTCTTAGACCCATCAAGAGGATTTCCACCGCTCTGTCCAAGTTATCCACATGGTCATCCACAGCCATACCGGACCCGGTTTTCTCAACCTGGGTCAGCCACCGCATGGGGTCATCATGGGTCTGGGTTGAGATCCATTTCCCGTCGACCAGCAGCCGGCCGTGGGCACCGGGGCCCGCAGCCGCATACGGGTCGCCCTGCCAGTAGACCAGGTTGTGGCGGCTTTCGTCTCCGGGCCGGGCATGGTTTGACACTTCGTAGGCATGAAGCCCTGCCGCCTCGCACAACTCCTGGGTTACTTCGTACATCGCAGCACCCACATCCTCAGACGGTGTCTCCAGACGCCCGGCTTCGTGGAGCGCTGCAAAGGGCGTCCCCTCCTCGATGGTGAGCTGATAGAGCGACATGTGCCCGGCGGTGTAGGCCAGTGCGTCGGTCAGCTCGCGCCGCCAGTCGTCGATTGTCTGGTGGGGGCGGGCGTAGATGAGGTCAAACGACACGCGCTCAAAGGTATCGCGGGCCAGCGCCACCGCCGTCAGCGCCTCCTGCGCCGTATGCAATCTGCCAAGCGCCTTGAGGCTCTTGTCGTCCATGGCCTGCACGCCCAGCGATACGCGGTTCACGCCCGCAGCGCGGTAACCGCGAAAGCGATCTGCCTCGACGCTGGTGGGGTTTGCTTCGAGGGTGATTTCAACGTCGTCGGAAACTGTCCACAGGCTGTTGATGGCCTCCAGCAATGACGAGACAGTTGTCACATCCATCAATGACGGCGTGCCGCCGCCAAAGAAGATGCTGCTGACTGTCCGCCTGGGCATCCGCTGCGCCATGGCCGTCAGTTCACGGGTGAGGGCCCTGGCATAGCGGGCCTGATCAACGCCCTGCTTTACGTGGCTGTTGAAATCACAATAGGGACATTTGGCCTGACAGAACGGCCAATGGACGTAGACGCCGAACGGGCGCTCATCCGCAGGCGTGTCAGCTCTTGTGGGCAAAGCACGCGTCGATGAGCTGCTCGAAGGCGTGGGCGCGGTGGGAGATTGCATGTTTGGCCGCCGGATCCATCTCGCCAAAAGTGACCTTGTGCCCATTGGGCTGAAACACGGGATCATAGCCGAAGCCGCGTGTGCCGCGGGCCGGCCAGACAAGGGCGCCCGCGACACTGCCTTCGAAGGTTTCAACATGGCCGTCGGCCCACGCCAATGTCAGCGCGCAGATGAACTGTGCCTTGCGGTTGCCGTCCGGCCCGCCGTTTTTCTCGCACATCTCTTTTTCGACGCGGGTCATGGCGACGCCGAAGTCACGGCCCTCACCGGTTTCCGCCCAGCGGGCAGAATAGATGCCAGGCTCGCCGCCGAGAATATCCACCGCAAGCCCGCTGTCGTCCGACAGGGCGGGCATGTCGGCTGCCTTTGCAGCGGCAAGCGCCTTGAGTTCCGCATTGCCTGTGAAGGTCGTTTCCGTTTCTTCCGGCTCGGGCAGGTCAAGTTCTGCCGCAGATACTGTCTCGACGCCAAACGGCTCAAGCAGGGCGCGGATCTCCTTGACCTTGCCTTCGTTGTGGCTGGCGACAACCAGCTTGCCTGCTGTGAAACGGCGATGCGGCATGGGTCAGGCCACCGCCTGCTTTTGCATTTCCACCAGATCGCGGATCGAGGCCTTGGCCAGACCCATCAGCTCGTTGAACTGGGTTTCGGTGAAAGGGTCGCCTTCGGCTGTACCCTGAATTTCAACAATGCCGCCCGAGCCGGTCATCACGAAGTTGGCGTCGGTGTCGGCGGTTGAATCTTCAGCGTAATCGAGATCAGACACGCCCGTGCCCTGATAGATGCCGCAGGAAATAGCTGCCACATGATCCTTCAAGGGGATTTCCTTGATCATCTCGCGCTCTTTCATCCAGCTGAAGCACTGGTGCAGGGCCACCCAGGCGCCGGTAATGGAAGCTGTGCGGGTCCCGCCGTCGGCCTGAATGACGTCGCAATCAACGGACACCTGGCGTTCGCCCATGGCTTCAAGGTCAACCACGGCGCGCAGGGAGCGGCCGATGAGGCGCTGGATTTCCTGGGTGCGGCCGGACTGCTTGCCAGCGGAGGCCTCGCGGCGCATGCGGTCGCCTGTCGCGCGGGGCAGCATGCCGTATTCAGCTGTCACCCAGCCACGGCCCGAATTGCGCAGGAAAGGCGGCACGCGCTCTTCAAGGCTGGCGGTCACCAGCACATGGGTGTCGCCAAAACGCACAAGGCAGGAGCCTTCCGCGTGCTTGGAGAAGCCCGGCTCGAAGGATACGGAACGCATTTGATCGGGACGGCGGCCTGACGGGCGCATGGGAACTCCAATATTCTTGTATGAAGGGGTCTTGAGACAAAGACGTGTAGGCTGACGCTTGATTGGCCAGCCAAGTTGGCCACTTCCTATCGTTCGCACCGCCCCCCGGCAAGTAGGAATGCGCAGGCAGGGAATGCAGATTCAGCAAAGCAGGGGCAGCAATGCGGGGGTCGGCAAAATTGACGGAATGCAGCCGCGTTCCTAGATTTGACAACAGATAGGTCATTTGCGGGCGCGCCAAAGCCCGCATTCTGGGAGACGACACAGCTTTATGTCCGACTTTACGTCTGACGGCCCCAATACGCTGCTCGAACTCAATCAACGCTCGCGGGATGTGTTCCGCCAGCTTGTAGAGACCTATCTGGAAACAGGCGGGCCCGTAGGATCACGCACCCTGTCCAAGACCGGGCTGGTGAATGGCGCGTCCCTGTCGCCGGCCTCCATTCGCAATGTCATGGCGGACCTAGAGGATCTGGGCCTGCTCTCCTCCCCGCATACGTCTGCTGGCCGCATGCCGACCGAGGCCGGATTGCGGCTGTTTGTGGATGCGCTGCTGCAGGTGGGCGATCTCAGCGACGACGAACGCGCGGGCATTGAATCGCAGCTGACAGGCTCCAATCAGGCGGTGGATGACGCGCTGGCGCAGGTCTCGCAAACACTCTCCGGCCTGTCGCATTGCGCAGGGCTTGTGGTGGCGCCCAAGCGCGAAGCGCGGCTCAAGCAGCTTGAGTTTGTGCCGGTGGCCCCGGGGCAGACGCTCGCCGTCATCGTTTTTGAAGATGGGCTGGTTGAAAACCGGATCATTGATACGCCGGTGGATATGCCCGCGTCGTCGCTGACCATGGCCTCCAACTATCTCAATGCGCGCCTCAAGGGCCGCAGCTTTGGCGATGCCCAGCGGCAGGTCCGGCAGGAAATCTCAGCCCGCAAGGCCGAGCTTGATGCCCTGACCGCCCAGGTGGTGGAGGCGGGGCTGGCTGTGTGGTCCGGCACGGACTCGGTCAATGGCACCGCAGAACGATCATTGATCGTGCGCGGGCGCGGCAATCTGCTGGAAGACGTTCAGGCGCTGGAAGACCTGGAGCGGGTCCGCAAACTGTTTGATGATCTGGAAACCAAGGAAGAGCTGCTGCAGCTTTTGACCATGGCGGAAGATGCCGACGGGGTGCGGATTTTCATCGGCTCTGAAACCAAGCTGTTTTCCCTGTCGGGCTCGTCGGTCATCGTTTCGCCCTACACGAATGCGGACAACGACATTGTCGGCGTGCTCGGGGTGGTGGGGCCCACACGGCTCAATTATGCCCGGGTCATCCCCATGGTGGACTATACCGCCCGGCTGGTGACCCAGCTTGTGAGCTAGGGACAGATGGGGGCTTCACAGATTGCCTTTGTGCCCCTAGATAGCTGCCATAATCGTTTTTTCGGGATGGTTCACACAGGCCGCTGCTTGGCTTACAAGCGCCCCAACATCCCGGTATTCCACCCTAGTTCCAGATGGTGACGTTCTGATGAGTGACCCCAAAGACCCGCAAGACCCCCAGAACATGCCTGACACTGAAGGCGCGCCCGAAACGCCGGCTGAAGACGCTGCTGCGGCGGATTCCACAGGCGACACGCCATGGGCGGAGGGCGGTGAGCCCACATCCAAGGAAGCTCTGGAAGCAGCCGCTGACGCGCTGCTGACACCGGAAGCCCAGATTGCCGAGCTGGAATCCCAGGTAAATGACCTGCGCGACCGGCTGCTGCGCGCCGTAGCCGACGCTGAAAACACCCGCAAGCGTGCCGAGCGCGACAAGCAGGATGCCAGCAAATACGCCATGACCAGCTTTGCCCGCGATATTCTGAGCGTCGGCGACAACATGCGCCGCGCCATCGACACTCTGTCTGAGGAAGATCGCCAGGGCGTGCCAGAGCCGGTCCGCAATCTCATTGAAGGCGTTGAGATGACCGAGCGGGAATTCCTCTCGGTGATGGAGCGCCACGGCGTCAAAGCCATCAACCCGCACGGCGAAAAGTTTGACCCCAATCTGCATCAGGCGATGTTTGAAGCGCCCGACCCGACCCGTCCGGCAGGTACCGTCATGGAAGTTGTCGCGACCGGCTATGTGATCGGTGATCGTCTGCTGCGCCCTGCGATGGTGGGCATCTCCAAAGGTGGCCCCGCTGTGGCCCCGCAACCCGCCGCAGAAGCTGCACCGGAAACTCCAGCCGACCCGGCGCCTGAGGCCGCAGACCCGGACAAGCCGACACCGGGTTCAAAGATCGACACCAAAGCCTGAAGCTTTCAGAGGCCCGCCCAACGCCCTGACATGTCACCCCGGACTTGATCCGGGATCCAGGAGCGACATGTGAGCGCGTTGCCATATGGCTCTGGACCCCGGATCAAGTCCGGGGTGACAAAACGGGCGGGTGGGCGTCTTAGCGCTCGGCACACCTTGATCCGCCTAGAGCACGCGTAGTTTCTCACTGCCGGATGTCAGTTCGATGTTGCGGAAATCCGCCATGCCGGGGATGCGCTGGAACAGGCTGTTGGCAATGAACCAGACGCGGACAATACGGTCGGGCGGTGCGCCCATATACTGCACATAATCCGCATACAGATTACGTTTTTCGCTGAGCCATTTTTTCAAGTCCCCCTCGCCGGAGCGGATCACGACGTGGAACTCGCGGTCCTTCCAGGTGGGCAGCGGACACCAATAGGCTTTGCCAATCGGCAGATCATTGCTCCAGTAATACGTGATGTCGCGGCCGTTCTCGAACTCCACCGCGATGGAAATGTAGTCGTGGCTGGCGGCGGTATCCTCGGGCAGGGCGGAGGGGATGGCGCCTACCTTCCAGTCCCATGAAATCTCCGTGTCCGGTGTCAGCTCGAACGGTGTTTCCTTTTGCAGGATGCCGACGTTCTGATCGGTGTGGCAGTGGATGCAGGCGTGTTCACCGGAATCTGATTGATCCGTATAGATATCATTCTGGCCCAGGAACCACAGATGGTTCCAGCCTTCGGGCGGCGTATCCGGGTTTTCAAGACGCTTACGCTCCCCCGACACAAGATCGTTTACGTCCCCGACCTGTGCCATGGCTGCAAGGCCTGCAGCAGCCGTTCCAAGCCAGCGGATGGCCAGGACCGCGAATTCGCCATCAGCGGCTTCATAGGCGTTCAGGTCCGGCATCATGCGGCCGGTTTTTTCCGAAAATTGCCCGGGGAACTGGCCGCCGAGATAAAGACGGCCACCCGTCGCAGCCGTGCTGGACGCTGTCACCGTCATGCTTTCGCGGGTGCCATTGAAGATCTCGCCGGTTTCCCCGACCCGGCCCCAGACCTGAAACTGCGGCCCGACCCAGATATCAAGTCCGCGGCTCAGCCAAAGGCGGCCAACGGACAGCAAGGTCACTTCGTCGCCGTCCTCCAGCACAATGTCCGTTGATGTCCACGGCATCCGCGATGGCGGCAGGTCAATAAAGGCAGCTTCCGCAATGTGCTCTGCGGCCGCATCAATCAGCGGCTGCGCTTGCGCGCGAAAATCGTCGCTGGACATGGGCGCGTCGGCCTTGCCGTGTTTGCTGACATAGCGCCAGCGTTTGAAAGCCACACCAATATCGTGCGCTGCGCCCATTTGATCTCTCCCCGATCTTTTTCACCCTCAGCGTACGACGCCGAGCGGATCATGCGCCAGCAGTTACACGCATTGTTCATCGGGACCACTTGGGCAAAACTGTATGGATTGGAAATCGATACACGCGAGGCTCGAGCCATGATCCGCGCCATGCCCGTCCTGCAGGTCAAAAGTGTAACCGCGAGCGAACAGTTTTACTGCACCCGACTGGGCTTCACCTCCCATGGTGGCTGGGGAGACGGTCCTGACTTTTGCATCGTTCAAAGGGGCGAGGTGACGATTGCCCTCGACCGGGCGCGCGACGGCATTGAGCCGGCCCTCAACCAGTACTGGGCGGCCTATGTCTATGTGGAGGACGCCGATGCGCTGCTGGCGGAGCTGACCAAAAACGGTGTGGACATTGTCCGCGAGATCGAAAACACACCCTATGGCCTGCGCGACTTCGACATCCGCGATCCGGACGGCCACATCATCTGCTTTGGTCATGACATCGACCCGACGGTGAAGTCGCCGGGCCTGATGGCGGCAAACCGTGACTAGGGCTTTGTGACCCGCCGCAGCGTCAGGTTGATGCGTCCGCCATCCTTCAGCAGCGTTGAGGTGTTGGGAAACACCCGGTCGATGCCGTGATAGGCGAGGCGGTTGTCGCCGCCGATGAGGAGGACGTCGCCTGAGTGGAGCTTGAAGCTCTGGGTCTTGCCCTTCCGCTCCAGCCCCCCAAGGCGGAACGTTGCCGTATCACCCAGGGAGATGGAGAGAACGGGGGCGTCCAGTGCCTCCTCGTCCTCATCGCGGTGCAGGCCCATGCGGGCGTTGTCAGCATAGAAATTGACCAGACAGCATTCTGGTGGCGCCGGGTAACCGGTGGTCTCGTCCCAGAGGTCGAGCAGCATCTGCGGAATGGCGGGCCATGGATTGCCTGTTTCGGGGTGATTTGGCTGGTAGCGGTAGCCGGACCGGTCCGACACCCACCCCTGAGGGCCGCAACTGGTCATGCGGACGGTCCACGGCTTGCCGGTGCGCGGCATGGTGGGATTATAAAGCGGCGCCTGTCCGGTGATCTCGCGAATATCGTCCAGCAGCCTGCGCTGGGCTGTTGTATCCAGAGCTCCCGAGTGCAGATCAACGCCGGGCGCAGGCGTCAGTTTGTTACAAAAGCCCGTCATGCTTTCAGCCTGTCAGAAATGACACTGCAATCAGCAGCACAAAGTGAGCAAGAGCCACCAGAATCGCCACCTTCATTGCTCCCACACAGGCATTTTGAAGTCTTTCCAATGGCAGCAAACAGCCAATTCCGCACGCAACCAAAGCAGCGGGAGCAATAAAGAGGTACACAAATGAAACCGTCTGTATTGCCCAATGCGTTGATGTCCAGCCGATGAGCGCCGCCATCTGCACGGACCAAAGAGCAAGCGGGAGCGCCACGAAACCCAACAACATGCGTTGGACACGCAGAATCCCTCTGTTGGGACCATCTGGATGCTGACTCATTCCCAGTATTCCTCGATTCACAGTAGAATTATGGAAAATTGGCCCCGAATTCGGGCCGCGAGTGTTGCAGTGCACCCGCCTGCTACTTATATACCGCCCTGAAGTTGCGGGTCTTTTTGGACACGCTTTTTTGTAGGTTCAACACGAGGGGACCTGCAGGGCCTGACGTTTGCTGTTAAGGCGCGTATAGGTCCCGCAACACGGATGCAGTTCGGTGCTTGAAGAGTAAGGCCGCAGCATTCCTGGTCCGCCTAAAAGTAACGTGGAGACGAAGTAAATGGCGAAAGTCATCGGCATTGACCTTGGCACGACAAATTCGTGCATTGCGGTCATGGACGGGTCCAACCCGAAAGTTATCGAGAATTCAGAAGGCGCACGCACGACGCCTTCCATGGTGGCCTTTACCGCAGACGGCGAACGTCTGACGGGTCAGCCGGCCAAGCGCCAGGCGGTTACCAACCCTGAAAACACCCTGTTTGCGATCAAGCGCCTCATCGGCCGCCGCATCAACGACCCGACGGTCAAAAAGGACAAGGGCATGGTGCCCTACTCCATCGTCGAGGCGGACAATGGCGCGGCCTGGGTTGAAGCCCATGGTGAGAAGTATTCGCCGCAGCAGATTTCTGCGTTCATTCTGCAGAAGATGAAAGAGACCGCTGAGAGCTATCTTGGCGAAACCGTCGAGCAGGCCGTGATTACGGTTCCTGCCTATTTCGACGACGCCCAGCGTCAGGCCACCAAGGATGCAGGCAAGATTGCCGGCCTTGAAGTGCTGCGCATCATCAACGAGCCCACCGCGGCTGCCCTCGCCTATGGCCTGGACAAGGCCGACGGTCAGACCATCGCGGTCTATGACCTTGGTGGTGGTACGTTTGACGTGTCGATCCTCGAGATCGGCGACGGCGTGTTTGAAGTGAAGTCCACCAATGGTGACACCTTCCTTGGTGGTGAAGACTTCGACATGCTGCTGGTCGATTTCCTGGCGGACGAGTTCAAGAAGGAAAACGGCATTGACCTCAAGGGCGACAAGCTTGCCCTGCAGCGCCTGAAAGAAGCCGCTGAAAAGGCAAAGATCGAGCTGTCGTCCGCGACGCAGACGGAAGTGAACCTGCCGTTCATCACCGCTGACGCGTCCGGCCCCAAGCACCTGACCACGAAGCTGACCCGCGCCAAGCTGGAGCAGCTGGTGGACAAGCTGGTGCAGCGCACGATCGACCCCTGCAAGAAGGCACTGGAAGACGCAGGCCTCAAGGCATCAGACATCGACGAAGTTGTTCTGGTCGGCGGCATGACACGCATGCCGAAGATCCAGGAAGTCGTTGAAAAGTTCTTTGGCAAGGAGCCGCATAAGGGTGTGAACCCGGATGAGGTTGTGGCCATGGGCGCCGCCATTCAGGCCGGCGTTCTGCAGGGCGACGTCAAGGACGTGCTGCTGCTCGACGTGACGCCACTGTCGCTCGGTATTGAAACGCTGGGTGGTGTGTTCACGCGCCTCATCGAGCGCAACACGACGATCCCCACCAAGAAGGCCCAGACCTTCTCGACCGCTGAGGACAATCAAAACGCGGTGACCATCCGCGTGTTCCAGGGCGAGCGCGAAATGGCGGCGGACAACAAGGTGCTCGGCCAGTTCGACCTTGTGGGCATTCCGCCTGCACCGCGCGGCGTGCCGCAGGTGGAAGTGGCGTTCGACATTGATGCCAACGGCATCGTCAACGTGACCGCCAAGGACAAGGCAACCGGCAAGGAGCAGGCGATCCGCATTCAGGCATCGTCCGGTCTGTCAGACGCTGACATTGACGCGATGGTCAAGGATGCTGAAAGCCACGCTGAAGACGACAAGAAGCGTCGTGAAACAGTGGAAGCCCGCAATGGCGCTGAAGCGCTGGTTCACTCCACCGAAAAAGCGCTGGAAGAAAACGGCGACAAGGTGGATGCGGAAACCAAGGGTGCTATTGAAGCGGCCATCGCCGAGGTCAAGACCGCGCTTGAGGCTGAGGATCCTGATCCCGAACTGATCAAGACCAAGTCTGAAGAGCTGGGTCAGGCCTCCATGAAGCTGGGCGAAGCCATGTATGCGGCAAGCCAGGCGGAACAGGCGAGCCAGGATGCGGCTGCAGATGCTGCCTCTGAAGCTGCCGACAATCCGGCCGGTGATGATGTGGTTGACGCCGACTTCACAGAAGTCGACGACGACAACAACAAGAAGGACGGCGCGGCGTAACACGCTGGCCGGTCTGCCCTGATACTCCCCGGCGTTGCGGTGATCCGCAGCGCCGGGGTCTTCGGGTAAGGACTTCGCAAGTGTTCCGCCTACGGAATATCACGCCATGGCAAAACGCGACTTTTACGACATTCTGGGTGTGCCTCGCGACGCAGATGATGCGGCGCTGAAATCTGCTTTTCGCAAGCAGGCAAAAAAATATCACCCGGATCAGAACCAGGACAATCCTGACGCAGAAGCCAAGTTCAAGGAATTGAACGAAGCCTATGACGCCCTCAAGGACCCGCAGAGCCGGGCAGCCTATGACCGCTTTGGCCATCAGGCGTTTGAGAATGGCAGCCCGGGTGGTCCCGGTGGACCGGGCGGCCCAGGCTTCGGGCAGGACTTCGCGTCCTCCATGTCAGACATCTTTGATGATCTGTTCGGCGAGTTTGTCGGCGGACAGCGCGCTGGCGGGGGCCGTCGTGGCGGCGGTCGGACCCGTGGCGCAGACCTGCGCTACAACATGGAAATCAGCCTCGACGAGGCCAATGAAGGCAAGACGGCACAGATCAAGGTGCCGACGGCCGTCTCATGCGAGACATGCTCCGGGTCCGGCGCAAAGCCGGGTACGTCCCCTTCCACCTGTGGCATGTGCCACGGTGCGGGCAAGGTGCGTGCGTCTCAGGGCTTCTTCACCGTTGAGCGCACCTGCCCCACCTGTGGGGGGCGTGGCGAGGTCATTCAGGACCCGTGCGACACCTGCAATGGCGCGGGCCGCACCGAAAAAGAGCGGACCCTCCAGGTCAACATTCCGTCCGGCGTCGAAGACGGCACGCGTATTCGCCTGTCCAATGAGGGTGAAGCCGGCGCGCGCGGCGGCCCGCCCGGTGATCTCTACATCTTCCTGTCGATCAAGCCGCATCAGTTCTTCCAGCGTGATGGCGCAGACCTTTTCTGCCGCGTGCCCATCTCCATGCCGACAGCGGCTCTGGGCGGAGAGATTGAAGTTCCGTCCCTCAAGGGTGCGCGGGTAAAGGTCAAGGTTCCCGAAGGCACCCAGAGCGGCAAGCAGTTCCGCCTTAAAGGCAAGGGCATGCCGGTGTTGCGGTCCTCGCAGCACGGCGACCTCTATATCCAGGTGAATGTGGAAACGCCCATGAACCTCACCAAGAAGCAGAAGAAGCTGCTGGAAGAGTTCCAGGGCGAGTCCACTGACAAGACAAGCCCGGAGTCAGAAGGTTTCTTTTCGCGGGTGAAAGAGTTCTTGAACGGCGCTGCGAGCTAGACGGCGCGCTTGAGTTCAGCTGCGGCGGGCTCAAGGGCTGAGACGGGTCTCGCATCGACGATCACGTCACTGGGCAACAGCACGTCTATGGTGGTGCCCTCGCCCAAAGCACTGGAAATGATCATGGACCCGCCATGGGCCTGGGCGATGGCGCGGGACAGGGGCAGGCCAAGACCTGCGCCATGATGTTCGCGCCGGAATGCATTTTCGACTTCGGCGAACCCCTGATCCAGACGTTTGACCGTCTGCGGATCCATGCCTTCGCCCGTATCCGCAATGGAAAAGCCAATTTCCCCGTGCGGTGTCTTTATGGCGGTGACGGTGACATGGCCCATCCGGGACGTATGGCGGATGGCGTTGGCAATCAGGTTGATCAATATCTGGCGGATCATGCGGCGGTCCACATTGACGGACACGTCTGCCGCCTCAAGACAAATCTGATCAAGGTGGATACCTGCGGCCGCAGCCTGGTCGCGCAGCATCTTGCAGGCCCCTTCCCCCAAATCCCGCATGGTGCAGACTTCACGGTGAGGCGTCATATCACCTGACTCGATACGGGTCAGGTCCAGCAGATCATTGATCAAGTCCAGCAGATGCTGGCCGGATTCATGGATCGTGGACACATATTCTTCGTATTGCTTGTCACCCAGGGGCCCATACACCTGATGCTGCATCAACTCCGAAAAACCCATGATGGCGTTTAGGGGTGTGCGCAGTTCATGGCTCATATGGGCCAGAAACCGGGTTTTGGCGCGGTCCAGCTCCATGGCCTTCTGGCGGGCCGTGCTCAGCTCGGCGATGATTTCCTGATTGCGGTCCAGTTGCTCCGACAAGGCATGGTTTGTCGTGCGCCGGTGCCCGGCGGCTTTTTCAAAGTCGCGCCACCGCCGCCACGCGAACCAGGCAAACCCCACTCCTGCTGTCATAAAGGCGATTGGAAGTTCTTCGAGATGCGCCTGGTGCCCAAATCGAGTGGCAAAATCATGCCACCGCGCTTCAATCCCATAGAAAGACGAAATGGTGAAGGCCACGACGCCCAAGGTCACCGCCGCCAATGCGTCTTTGCGCGGCCGGGTCAAAAACCCGGTCATTGGCCCGATCAGCACTGAAAATGGGATGGGTGTGGACAACACGTTATGGGGGCTTTCTTATATTTACACTCGTTTTAGTAGAATGCCCCCATCTCCCCAACAAACCATTAAACCTCAAATCATGAGTGCTGCTGCCAAAAAACGGGTGCATGGCTGCCCCATGGCGGTCGGTGCTTTGCGGCAGCAAGTCGGCCTGATACAACCGCGCTGACCAAAGGTTGCACGCGTTGTGCCGCCAATCTGAGTGGACGTTTCCGATGGCCCCCATACGTATTGCCGTCACCGGCGCTGCTGGCCGCATGGGCCGCGCGCTGTTGACCGCTATCCATGAAACTGACGGATGCACCATCGCCGGCGCGCTGGAGCGCGACGGCCATGGAGACATTGGTGCTGATGCCGGCACACTGGCAGGCATCGGCGAGATGGGCGTTCCTGTCACCAGTGATGCGCTGGAGGTTTTTGCGGCGGTGGATGCGGTGCTTGATTTCACGGCGCCGGACGCAACGGTTGAGTTTGCGGATCTGGCGGCGCAGGCGCGCATCGTTCATGTCATCGGCACCACCGGATTTGCCCCTGAGCACGAGACGCGCCTTGAAGCCGCGTCACGCCATGCGACCCTTGTGCGCGCAGGCAACATGTCCCTGGGCGTCAATCTGCTAACGGCGCTGACCAAGCGGGTGGCACAGGCACTGGACACCGACTGGGACATCGAAATTGTCGAGATGCATCACCGGCACAAGGTGGATGCGCCGTCGGGCACAGCCTTGATGCTGGGCGAGGCAGCCGCGGCCGGGCGCGGTGTCACGCTCGACGATGTGTCGGACCGTGGACGCGATGGACAGACCGGCGCGCGCAAGACGGGCGACATTGGATTTGCCGCCTTGCGCGGCGGCTCGGTCGTGGGCGAACACTCAGCTATTTTTGCTGCTGAAAAAGAGCGCATTGTTCTCACACATATTGCCGAGGATCGTTCGATCTTCGCGCGCGGCGCGGTCAAGGCAGCGCTATGGGGACAGGGCAAGGGCCCCGGCAATTTTGACATGCTGGACGTCCTCGGCCTGTCTGACTTCTAGAAACAACACTTGATACCTCAACAGGAGACGCATCGTGGCTCACACGCTGGTTTTGGTCCGTCACGGCCAGAGCGAATGGAACAAGAAGAACCTTTTCACAGGCTGGCGCGATGTCGAGCTGACCGAGCAAGGCCGCAAGGAAGCTGCCGAAGCCGGTAAGCTGATGAAGGCTGCCGGTCTTGAGTTTGATGTGGCCTACACATCCGGCCTCAAGCGCGCCCAGGAGACCAACAAGCTGGCGCTCGCCTCCCTTGGCCAGAGCGACATTCCGGTGATTGAGAATGAAGCCCTGAACGAGCGCGACTATGGCGATCTTGCGGGCCTCAACAAGGATGATGCCCGCGAAAAATGGGGCGAGGAACAGGTGCATATCTGGCGCCGGTCCTTCGACATTCCCCCGCCCGGTGGCGAAAGCCTCAAGATGACCGCTGATCGTGTGCTGCCTTACTTTGATGCGGAGATCATGCCGAAGGTGCTGGCGGGCACGCGGGTGCTCGTGGCCGCCCACGGCAATTCACTTCGGGCGCTTGTCATGCAGCTGGATAATCTGGGTCCGGATGAAATTGTGGAAGTGAATATCGCAACCGGCGTTCCCATTGCCTATGAGCTGGATGACGACGGCAAGGTCCTGTCCAAGAAGATCCTGGCGGATCGCACTTATTCCTAGGTCGTTTGGGCTCTTGAGCCGTTCAGGTTAGCTGCGCGTTTTCTGCACCCAGCAGTCCGATGTTGTCGCGGCGTCGGGCCTGAGCTGCGGTGAACGCGTCGGCAAAACTTTCGCGTTCTTCTTCCGGCATGAACTTGCCGATCTCGACCCAGGTGTCGCGGGATTTGAGACGCAGGGTGCGGCCCCGCGCCGTCACCGTCATGCGCGCCTGCGCCCAGGTGGGCTCCATCTGCCAGTGCTGGACTTTGCCGGATGGATGCACCCGCTCAATGGTCAGGGTCTTGTCGGTCAAGCGCACATGCTCGACCACGCGCCCGGCGCGATAGTTCATGCGGAACGCGAAATAGATCAGCGCCACGTCGAGGCCGAAGAAGCCGAATACCGGCCACGCGCCCATGAGCAGGAACGCCCCGCCCGCAACAAAGCTGATGACGCCGATCGCAATCATCACTGCCAGAAACCCTTTGGGCGGCAGGGAGCGATGCGGGTGCAACACCGCATCAAAGAAGACATGTTCGTCCTGATCATCCGTCATGTCCAAGAAGCTAGAGCGGCGGGCGGGGTGCTGCCAAGCCGATGCGGCCAGATGACGCAAATTGCGTGTGGTTCCACCGCAGGCTTGCGGTAAAGTCCGGCCCATGAAACCTGCCATACGCGAAGAACTTTTCCGCCGCTTTCAGGAAAAGAGCCCCAACCCGCAAACCGAGCTTGAGTATTCCAGCACCTACACGCTGCTCGTCGCGGTCGTGCTGTCTGCTCAGGCCACGGACATCGGCGTCAACAAGGCCACCGGGCCGTTGTTTGCGGTCGCGGACACACCAGAAAAGATCGTCGCGCTCGGCGAAGCCAAAGTGCGCGACTACATCAAGACCATCGGGCTTTATCGCAACAAGGCCAAGAATGTGATTGCCCTGTCGCAGCAGCTCATCTCGCAACATGGCGGCGAGGTTCCCCGCGACCGGGAGGCACTGGAGGCGCTGCCGGGCGTCGGCCGCAAGACGGCCAATGTGGTGCTGAATGTGGCGTTTGGCGAAGACACCATGGCGGTGGACACGCACATATTCCGGCTGTCCAACCGGCTGGGGCTGGCCCCGGGCAAAACCCCGCTGGAAGTTGAGCTCAAGCTGCTCAAGCGGATTCCCAAACCCTACATGCAGCACGCCCATCACTGGCTCATTCTGCATGGGCGGTACATCTGCAAGGCGCGCAAACCGGATTGTCCCTCTTGCTACGTGGCGGATCTGTGCAGCTTCAAGGGCAAGACGACTGCTGAGACCGCGCCGAAGCCGAAAGCCAAAACCAAGACAAAGACCAAAATGAAGACCGGGGCCAAGGCAAAATCCAAAGCCGGGTCTTAGGCGCGGGGTGCGTTGACCACTTCACGCAGGCACGGCTCAATCGGGGTCGATCCCCCCTGCAGACGACGGGCATCCAGATGGGTGGATTTTATGCTGCCGTCTGCTTCTGGATAGAAAATGACAAGCAAGGCGCAGTTGCTGCCTGAGTACCGCCAAATGCGCGCTTCGCCGTCACTGCCGTCAAAGGCCGGGGCGCCCAGCTGCTGCTCCACCGCCTGCGGGGTCACACCTATAAGGCTCTTGGGATCAGGGGCCTGGCGCAATACAACTGTGCGCTGTGGCGTGGGGCTGACCAGGGTTGATTGCCCCGTCCCGGCTTGCGGGGCGCAGGCCGCCAGAAATCCGGCGATAAACAGAACCACGCCTGTGGCCGTAAGCGGTTTGGATCGCATTTTTTGTTCCCAATAGATGGTCAGGCCGACCGTCAGACGGCGGGTGTCGGTGTCGTGTCCCGCGCCATCACGCCTTGAAGCACGTGCACCATAAAGGCAGTGCCGAACAGGGGCACGAGAATATTGACAATAGGGATGGCAAGGAGGGCGGCAACGGCCATGCCGGCGACAAACACCCGTCCGGAATGGCGTTTGCGAAGCTGCTTGATCTGCGCTGGCGGGTAGTGACGAACAGCCGCCGCCTCAAAGAACTCACGGCCCAGCAGGAACCCGTTCACGACCAGGAAGATGACAAAGCCAAAGCCGGGCAACAAAAAGACCAGGGGCAACGCCACCAGGTTGACCGCTAGGAGCACGAACAGGCCCTTGATGCCCAGCCACAGGCCTTCAATGATGCCCTGCTTTCGGGGGCCGATACTAGCAGGAAAGTGCCGTTCCTCCACCGCCTGCCCCACTTCATCCAGAAACAGCGGGATGAAGATGGCGGTCACCGGGATCACCAGAAAGATGAGCCCGACGATGACGGCGGCGTCTATCAGCACATCAATGATCGTATCCGCCCAGCCGATACCCAGATTGGGGATGTACCCGGTGCCCCACAGGCCCACCGCGCCCAGCGTGACCAGCAGCAGCAGGGTCATGCCCAGCGACCGCCACAGGATGCTGCGGAAGGGTTTGGAGAAAATTTGAGAGAGGGTTTTACCGAATGCGCCAATCATGACGGGCACCATGCCCCATCTTTTGGGCATCTAAAAGGCTTGGTCAAAAAGGGGGGGTCAAAGGCGGGCCCATTGGTGGTAGCGCGGTGCTGATCCGGATTCTATAGTCGCGCTCCTTTCATACCTGCTGGATGCAGTCCCACCGCGCGATGGCGCTAACGTTCTGACAGCCCGGCACATCCACCTATCGCAACAAGTGAGTTTCGCTGATGAGCGCCCCTGAGTTTCACGTTGTCGGACTTGGCAACGCAATTGTCGATGTTCTGGCCCATGCAGAAGACACGTTCCTGGTCGCCAATGGCATTGAGAAAGGCGCGATGACGCTGGTGGATGAAGCCCGCGCGACGGAGCTGTATGACGCTCTAGGCCAGACCGTGCAGGTTTCAGGTGGCTCAGCCGCCAATACCATTGCCGGGGTCGGGTCCCTGGGCGGCAAGGCCGCCTTCATCGGCAAGGTCCGCAATGACCAGCTGGGCACAGCCTTCACGCATGATATTCGCTCGCTTGGCGTCGCTTTTGACACAAGCGCTGCGGATCGCGGTCCGGCGACCGGCCGCTGCCTGATTGTGGTGTCCCCGGACGCAGAACGGTCCATGAGCACCTATCTGGGTGCAGCACAGGACCTGACGCCGGACGATGTGGACGTGGAAGTCATCTCGAAGTCCGCCATTACCTATCTTGAAGGCTATCTGTGGGACCCACCGGCTGCGAAAGAAGCATTTGTGAAGGCTGCGAAAGCTGCCCATGACGCCGAGCGCCAGGTGGCCCTGACCCTTTCGGATTCCTTCTGTGTTGATCGCTACCGCGACGAGTTCCGCGATCTGGTCAAAGGTAATGTGGATATCCTGTTTGCCAACGAAGCTGAGATCATGTCGCTCTATCAGGTCGACACTTTCGATGAAGCTCTTCAGGCCGTCCGTGGCGAGGCCCGCGTCGCCGCCCTCACACGCTCCGCTGCCGGGTCAGTGATCGTGGTCGATGGCGAGGTCCATGTGGTCGACGCGGACAAGCCATCTGCCCTGGTGGACACCACCGGTGCCGGCGACCAGTTCGCGGCAGGCTTCATGTTTGGCTGGTCAACGGGTCGGTCGCCTGTTGAATGCGGCCGCATGGGGTCCATCTGCGCTGCGGAAGTGATCTCGCATATGGGCCCGCGTCCGGAAGGTGCACTGGCCGATCTGGTGGCGTCAAAAGGGCTCTAAGCTCCGACCAAACCATTTTTGCCTGTGAATCTTCTTGGGCTTGTGCAGATAGCGGATCGCGAATCTCGTTAATTCCGGTTCCGGAATAACTCGTTTCGTGAATCCTCAAGCGCGCTGGAGCTTCGCGATTAGCGAGTCATTCGGGGGATTCAGGCTGTTTTGCCAGCATTGGCCCCAGTGGCTTGCCGCCGAACAGATGCACATGCAGGTGCGGGACGTCCTGATGAGCGTCCCCGCCGGCATTGGCAAGGGCCCTGAAACCCGATCCGCCTTCGCTCTCAGCGAGTCCAAGGGCACGTGAAACCTTTCCCACCGCCCGGAAGAAACCGGTGATCTGGGGGTCGGTTGCCTCCGCCAGGAAGTCATCCAGGCTCACATAGGGGGCCTTGGGAATGACCAGCACGTGGACGGGTGCCTGCGGGTTGATGTCATGGAACGCCAGAGCAAACGGATCCTCATAGACGCGTTTGCACGGGATCTCGTCGCGCAGGATTTTGGCGAAGACGTTGTCGTGATCGTAGGGCTGAGCCATGGCGGTCAGAACGTCTTGCGGCTGGCTTTTTCAGCGATGCCGGATGTGCCTTCGCGACTGGCAAGCTCGCCATAGACCTCACTGGGGTCAATATCCAGGGCTGCCCAGAGCACCATCAGGTGATAGAGCACATCCGCACTTTCCTTGACCGCTTCAGGCTTGTTACGCGCCGCGGCGGCGATGACCGTCTCAACCGCCTCTTCACCCAGCTTTTGCGCGCATTTTTCAATGCCACGGCTCAACAGCTTGGCAGTATAGCTCTCCGACGCATCCGCGCCTTTGCGCGCGGCAATGGACGCAGCCAGGCGATCGAGAACTTCCGTTCCTGCCTTCGGGTTGGCTTTGGATTGTTTGGAATTGGACATTCAAGCGCCTGTATTGGGTCGAGACACAGGCTTTTGCCTGCCGCGCAGGCCTACCAGATTTGCGGATAGGCTGCCAACTCGCCGTTACGGGCCAGGAAAATTGCTGATTTAGGCGTCTGCGTCCGCCGTACGGGTGCGCAGGCCCGTCCCTGCAAGTTCGCCGGATTTGGCATCGCCCATAGCGACACCACGGGTGCAGGTGCCCCGCATATCGGCGCCGCGCAAATCTGCCTTGTCCAGCTTGGCGCCAACAAGGTTGGCACCGGACAGATCAGCAGCCGCCAGCCGGCTGCCCATCAGATTGGCATCCACGAGGATGGCGTCCTTGAGAATGGCAGCCGCCAGCATGCGGCGCGACAAATCCATCCCGGACAGGTCCTGACCGGTGAAATCACCGCGGGTTCCCAGTTTTCCGTCACTTTTGACCCAGCGCTCATGGAGCGCCAGCTTCTCATCAACAAGACTTTTGGACGGCAGGGCGGCAATGTTTCCCGCCCGCATCAGATTGGCGCTCATGCGGCTCGCGCGATCAACGCTGGCACCTTCAAAATCCGCATCCGCGAGCTGCGCACCGTGCATATCCACGCCCTTGAGCTGGGCACGGGTGAAGGACACCTGCCGGGCGTCGGTCTGGACCATGCGGGCAGAGACGATCCGGGCTTCGGTGAGATCAGCTTCTTTCATGCGGACTTCAGTCAGGTCGGTCTCGCGGAGCATGGCTCCGATCATGGAGACAACGCCGGAATCCGGCCGTTCTGCTACTTCTTCCGCGTCAATCACCCGCCCGGCCCGCAAATCCGCCTGCGCCAGATTGGCGTAGCTGAGATTGGCTTCATCCAGGCGAGCGCCGCGCATGTCAGCGCGTTCCAGGTCGGCGTCGGTCAGGTTTGCCCGGGTAAAATCGGCTCCGAACAGATTGGCATGGCACAGGCGCGTGGTTTCAAGGCGCGCGCCGCGAAACGAGCAGCCCATGAGGTCTGCGCCTTCCAGGTTCATGCCGGAAAGATCAAGTTTTGATAGGTCGCAGGCCCGCAGGATCAGCTTGCGGCCGCCGCGGACGCCATTGATGTATTTGATGTGCAGCGCATTGAGCGCCCTGAGAAGCTCCAGCTCAATGCGGGTGCCGGGTGCAATTTCCGGTCCCCGGCTCTTATGGGTGAGCGAGTCCAGCATATCCCCGACCCCTGCCGAGATTTCAGCCTGATCCGCCGGCTTTACGGCAGCCTGCGGCGGCTTTGTGGCAGATTGTGCGGCGGCGTCAGCCATGTGGGGGTCCACGGAATTACAGGGTTTCAGGATCGCGTGACCTTCCTTATGCACCTGCACGCGTTAAATCCGCCCCCATCAAATCACTCAAATTGTCTCTAATTCGGGTCTATTTGCGCCTCGGTCTGCCAGAACCGCGGCAGCTCCTCGAAGAACGGCCATATCTCGACCACCTGTCGAAACGCCAGGTCAGCACGGGCTGCATACCATCCGCCAACAAAGCCGGCTGCTTCGTGGGCGCGATCGCCGCCAATCTGGTCCGCTGCAAGCCGTGCGACGGATGCCGCGGTGGCCGCATCGTTGATCGCCCCGAACGCATCCTGCAGCCGCTTCAGGGGCTTCACGAATGCCTTCACCTGATCACGTGGCCACAGCGGCGCGAAGAACGCTGCCTCGTATCGCAGGGTCTTGAGGCGCTTGCGCAGATCATGCCGCGCCTCGTCGTCCATGCTCTCCAGATCACGCGCCTGCCGTTGCACCTGGCGGTAGCGCCGGTCCAGCCGGGAGACCGCAAACTGTGCGAGCGGGGGATCCTTCTTGGTCCCGTCCGGCGCTGTGGCACTACCACCGTTCGGAACACTCGCAGAGGCGCTTAGATGCCCCAGTTCGAGCAGCATGTGGGTGAAGGTACGGTCGTCCACGATGCGCATGGCTTGGGCCCAGGCCTCGCGGCGCAACTCCCGGGCCGCTGCGGCCAGAGGCACCAGGGATGGCCCTACTCCCGCGGCCTCCTTGTCGAGGGCTGGTATCGTTTCGGTACAGAAAATATCCAGATCACGGGCTGTTCCAAGCGGCCTGAACATGCGTTTGACCTGGTCGATTATTTCCGTGCTGCCCGACGGCGGCCGGACCGGCCTGAAAGCCGCATGGACCGACCGCAGGCGGCGCATGGCGACACGCATCTGATGGATGCCGGATGGATCCTGGTCGACGAGGATGGCCGACTGATTGGCTGCCATCTGGCGAGCGCAGTGCGCCAGCAGTGCACCATAGGCTGCGCGTGTGGTCATACCGGGCTTGACGGGAGACCTACCCGCCTTGACCGAAGGACCCTTGCGCGGTTGATCAAGACTGCCGGGCCGGGCCGCCAGAGCAAATCCGCGCTGCACCTTGGAGACAGTTCCGACCTTGACCGGGTACTTGTCCGCCAGCGCCCGGGCCACATCAAACAGGGTCTCGACAGGTCCGCTGATGTGCTCCAGCTCGATCTCGCAGATGGGAGTTCGCAGGCCCGGCGTGCCCTCCTCTGACGGCGGCAGACGCACCTCACCCAGATCAAGCGCTGCCTCAAACGATCCGTTGCCAGAGGTTTCAAGCACCCTCGCAACGCGGGAGATGGCGCTTTCGAAAATCGGGATCAGGTCTTCATCGCCTATGGCGGAAACGGCACGCGCGCGCAGCTGCTCATCCGCCACCAGGGACAGATCAGGAGCGGCGAGAGCGTCAGCGGTCGGGCGCATGGCCTGGTCTTCTGCCCGGTTGGCCGCAAGACCGCCCGGCGCGCCCCGGCTGTCTGCCGCCTTGAGGGCCTGTACCACGCGGCCACCGTCCCGGCGGACGCGCAACGCCATGCCGGCGCGGGCAAGAGCATGATTTTCTGTGTCCCAGTACAAGGAGGTGAGGTTGTGGACCGTGCTGCGCCCTGATCCTGAGACGACCGGCAGCCGCGACAGCGCCCCGGCCTTGCGAATACGGGCCAGTGTCGGGGGGTCCACCACCAGCTTGAGCTCAATCTCGCGCGGGGCTTCCCGGCATGCGCTGGGATTTGACGCTTTACTTGTCGTATTTTTGCGGGCCGAAGACATGCTGAAAGATGGCGTGCCTGCTGCGCTCACGCAAGAGCGGGCTTATGGGCGGACGTCTACGCCACACTGCGCCATATGGGCCTTGGCTTCACTGACGGTGTGATCGCCAAAGTGAAAAATGGAGGCCGCCAGCACGCCAGTGGCATGGCCGTCGCGAACACCTTCGACCAGATGATCCAGATTGCCGACACCGCCCGACGCGATCACCGGCACGCGCACTTTGTCAGCAATGGCGCTGGTCAGGGCGACGTCAAAGCCCGAGCGGGTGCCGTCGCGGTCCATGGAGGTGATAAGCAGTTCCCCTGCCCCCAGATTGACCATTTTCTGCGCGAATTCGACTGCATCAATGCCGGTTTCGGTACGCCCGCCATGAGTGAAGATTTCCCATTTGTCGGGCTCTCCATCCTTTGACACCTGCCGGGCGTCAATGGCCACGACAATGCACTGTGAGCCAAATTTCTCGGCCGCTTCCTTGATGAAGTCAGGATTGGTGACGGCTGCCGTATTGACTGCCACTTTGTCGGCACCGGCGAGCAGCAGCTGGCGCACATCATCCACAGTCCGGACACCGCCACCGACGGTCAGCGGCATGAAGCAGCGTTCTGCGGTTCTGCGCACAACGTCAATCAGCGTGCCGCGTTTTTCGTGGCTGGCGGTGATGTCAAGGAAGCACAGTTCGTCTGCGCCCGCCGCGTCATAAGCGGTTGCCGCCTCCACCGGGTCGCCGGCATCGCGCAGATCGACAAAGTTCACGCCCTTGACGACGCGGCCATCTTTCACGTCCAGGCAAGGAATGACGCGGGCTTTGAGGCTCATGCGGCCTCCTTCAGCAAGGCCAGCGCCTCAGCAGGGTCGAGCCGGCCATCATAGATGGCGCGGCCGGAAATGACGCCGACGATGCCTGGTGCCTTTGCCGCCTTGAGAGCATGCAGGTCGTCCAGATTGGTCACGCCGCCGGAGGCAATGATCGGAATGCCAACCGAGTTGGCAAGGTCAGCCGTGCCGTCAACATTCATGCCCTGCATGGCCCCGTCGCGGGCGATGTCCGTGTAGATGATCGCCGCCACCCCTGCGTCCTCAAACTGTTTGGCGAGATCCAGCGCCTGAATGTCCGACACCTCAGCCCAGCCTTCGACAGCGACAAAGCCATCCTTGGCGTCGATCCCGACGGCAATCTTGCCTGGCCACTTCTTGCAGGCTTCCTTGACGAGGTCCGGGTCGCGCAGGGCTGCAGTGCCCAGGATGACGCGGGCGATACCCTTGTCGAGCCAGGCTTCAATCTGCGCCAGCGACCGGATGCCACCGCCCAGTTGGGCGGGAAGCGACACGGTCTTGAGGATGTCTTCGACTGCGGCCCCATTCACCGGCTTGCCTTCAAAGGCGCCGTTCAAATCCACCAGATGCAGCCATTCAAAGCCCTGGGTCTCAAAGACTTTTGCCTGCTGCGCGGGTGTGTCTGAAAACACCGTGGCGCGGTCCATGTCGCCCTGTACGAGGCGCACACATTGGCCGTCTTTCAAGTCGATGGCGGGAAACAGGATCATGGTGTTAAGGGGTCCATTGCAGGAAGTTGGCGATCAGGCGCAGGCCGACGAGCTGGCTCTTTTCCGGGTGGAACTGAGTGCCAACCATGTTGTTATGTCCCACGGCAGCCGTGATTTCGCCGCCATAGTGGACGCGGGCGAGCACGTGTTCGGGCTGGGTGGGCTTGATGGCGTAGGAGTGCACGAAGTAAGCGTGCTCGCCGTGTTCAAGGCCGTCAAAGACCGGGTGCGGCTGGCCCGCCACATCGACAGGTTCGAGCGCATTCCAGCCCATGTGGGGAATCTTGAGCGTGCGGTCGTTGGGGGTGATTTCGGTGACGTCTCCGGGTATCCAGCCCAGACCTTCATGGGTGCCGTGTTCAAGGCCGCGCGTCGCCATCAGCTGCATGCCGACGCAGATCCCAAAGAAGGGTGCGGCGCGGTTTTCGACTGCGTCCCGCAGCGCCTCGACCATGCCATCAACTGCATACAGACCGCGGCGGCAGTCCGCAAAGGCACCGACGCCGGGCAGCACGATACGGTCTGCCTTAGCCACCAGGTCCGGTGAGCTGGTGACGCAGATGTCCACGTCCACGCCGACTTCCCGGGCGGCACGTTCAAATGACTTTTCTGCGGACCGCAGATTGCCGGATCCGTAATCGATGATGGCAAGGGTAGGTCTGTACGTCATGACAGGCGCTCCCCTGCATCCGCCCGCGCCGCCAGCATCTGACGAAGCGGCATGAGCAACACAGCTGCAAACATCACCGACGCAAAGCTGCGATAGGCAAATACCAGTGTGGAGACCAGGAAACTGTCACTGTCATGGGAAAGGTAGGACACGCCGCAGCCGTAAATTTCCATAAAGTCCAGGAGTATGGCTGCGAGGGACATGTCCACCCAGAACCACAGGAGTGCTGCCGCTTCGGAGGGAGTGGCCGCCAGTGTCTGTGGCACCGGTAGGCCTATAAAATCAATCAAAGTTTGCCGACACGCAGGAAAATCGGTCTGCAGAGAGAACATGAAGAGGTAGTCCGCAGGTGTTTGCGTGATGGTGGCAGCGAGGTAGGACAGGTAAAGCGTGACGAGGACCAGCGCAAAGGGTAGCGACACAATCGATGCTGCGCTGAACAGGTAGGTCAGCCGGTCGATGCGCGCCGTGGCAAACGCCCGTGCAATGGGCAGGGCTATGGGACCAACCGTGGCAATCACGGCAGAAATGACTGCTGGGACAAAGCCCGCCAGTTCACTTGTCAATTCGTCCGCGCCCAGGTCACTCGCCTGACCCACCAGTGCAGGGTCCACCCAGATGACCACGAGCACGAATTGCAGCACGCACGCGACGATGGCGACAAAATACCAGTCGAGATCCCACGCGCCGCCCTGCACCCTCCGAACAGCAGCGCGCCAGATCTGAAATACGGACGTGCAGAAACTGACGCTGAACACCGCCAGAAACAGGAAGACCACTACAATTTCAAAGGTGGCGCTGATCATGGCCGATGCTGCCGGTTAGCTGCCGAGCACGCCCTTGGTGGAGGGAATGGCGTCCGCCTTGCGCGGGTCAATCTCGATGGCCTGACGCAGAGCACGGGCCAGACCCTTGAAGCAACTCTCCACGATGTGGTGGTTGTTCTCGCCATACATGTTTTCGATGTGCAGCGTGATGCCGGCCGCCTGCGCGAACGCCTGGAACCATTCCTTGAACAGCTCGGTGTCCATGTCGCCAAGCTTGGGCTTGGTGAAGTCCACCTTCCAGATCAGGTAGGGCCGCTGGGACACATCAAGGGTCACCCGCGTGCAGGTTTCATCCATAGGGATGATGGCATTGCCGTAGCGGGTAATGCCTTTGAGATCACCCAATGCCTGCAGCACGGCTTCGCCGATGACGATGCCGGAATCTTCCGTCGTGTGGTGGAAATCAATGTGCAGGTCGCCCTCGGCGCGGACCTTTAGATCAATCAGCGAGTGGCGTGAGAGCTGCTCAAGCATGTGGTCGAGGAAACCGATGCCGGTATCCACGTCATACTCTCCAGTGCCATCCAGATTGAGCGACACGAAGACTTCCGTCTCCTTGGTCTTGCGCTCAACTGTGGCGATGCGGCCGTCGCGTTCGCTGTCCATGTCCGTCTGCCTTCAGGGCCCGGCCCGACCCCCAGGATCGGGGCCTCGGGCGGGGCTTCAAAAACTCGTGTGAAGCGCGGTCTAGCAGCTTCGCGCACAAGGTGCCATATGCGGGGTCACATGACAGCTTTTCTCCTACAGAACCCCTAAGACGCCGGACACCCCCATGCCCTCTGAGATCAACGACGCCGTTGCCGAGTTCATTGCCCATCAGAACCATTTCTACATGGCGTCTGCTGATGCCAGGGGCCGCCCCTATGTGCAGCATCGCGGTGGGCCGGAAGGGTTCTTGAAGGTCATGTCGCCGACCACGCTTGGCTTTGCGGACTACGCAGGCAACCGACGCTACATCACGGTTGGGAATCTCGGCGAAAACGAGAATGTGTTCCTGTTCTTCATGGATTATCCCGCCCAGCGGCGGGTCAAAATACGAGGTAAGGCGGGGATTGTAACGGATCCGGACATTATCCGTGCGCTGCGCGACCCCAATTATGATGCCCAAGTGGAGCGGGCGATCGTCATCGAAGTCGAGTACTGGGAAACCAACTGCAATGCCCACATCACCCAGCGGTTTACCCAGGAGGCGGTGGATTCCGCAGTCGCCCCGGTGATGGCCCGCATGGCGCGGCTGGAAGAACGGCTCAAGGAAGCCGGGCTGCCGATTGATTGATTTTTGGAAAGGCCGAAAAGTCACCTCTCTGTCGAGGGGGCCAGTAACCTGGCCCATCTGTGTCCCCGGACTTGATCGGGGGCCTACTCGCTTTTCCACTTGCCGCAGCGTTCGCATGTCATGGCAACACTTTGCCATGTGGCAGTGCGAGTGGGCCCTCCGGTCAAGCCGGAGGGATACGAGTAGTGTGGTGGTCTGGCTCGGTTGGCCCCTACACCAATTTAGGTGATTTCGGGGCATGGCTTGACCCCAAGCGCGCGGCGGGCCACCTCTTGCGGCAGATATCCGCCTCTTCTCAACAGGACCCCTCCCCCCATGGCTTCATCCGACAACTTCCCCAACTGGCATGCCACGACCATTCTGACCGTCCGCAAGGGTGGCAAAGTGGTGATTGCCGGGGATGGTCAGGTCTCCATGGGCGACACCGTGATGAAATCCACCGCCCGCAAGGTCCGGGTTCTGGGTGGCGGCACGGTCATTGGCGGGTTTGCCGGTGCGACGGCGGACGCTTTTACGCTGTTTGAGCGGCTGGAGAGCCGTCTTGAGCAATATCCCGGTCAGCTGGCCCGTGCCTGTGTGGAACTGGCCAAGGACTGGCGAACAGACCGCTATCTGCGCAAGCTCGAAGCAATGATGCTGGTGGCAGACAAGTCCGAAAGCTTCATCCTCACCGGCACCGGTGACGTGCTGGAGCCTGAAAACGGCATTGCCGGCATCGGCTCCGGCGGCAATTACGCGCTTGCCGCTGCCCGTGCACTGGCGGACACCGATCAAGACGCAGAAACCATTGCGCGCAAGGCCATGGGCATTGCGGCGGATATCTGCGTTTACACAAACGGCAATCTGGTTGTCGAAACGCTCGACGAGGCTTAAGCCGCATTCACCGGTTGAGGCTGCCAGACCACCCCACCCTTTCAGACTTCCCAAGGACTAACCCCATGACCGCGCTTTCCCCTCGCCAGATTGTTGCTGAACTCGACCGACATATTGTGGGCCAGAAGGACGCCAAGCGCGCCGTGGCCATTGCGCTGCGCAATCGCTGGCGGCGGCAGCAGCTTGACCCGGCGCTGCGTGACGAAGTGATGCCCAAGAACATCCTCATGATCGGGCCAACGGGTGTCGGCAAGACCGAGATTTCCCGCCGCCTGGCCAAGCTGGCGCAGGCGCCGTTCATCAAGGTGGAAGCGACGAAATTCACGGAAGTTGGCTATGTGGGCCGCGATGTTGAGCAGATTGTCCGCGACCTGGTGGAAGCAGCCATCGGCATGGTGCGCGAGACCAAGCGCGAGGAAGTGAAGGCTTCCGCCCATGCGGCGGCGGAAAACCGGGTGCTTGAAGCGCTGGTGGGTGCCGGTGCCAGCGAAGGGACCCGCGACAGTTTCCGCAAGAAGCTGCGCGACGGGCTGCTGGACGACAAGGAAATTGACCTGGAAGTGCGCGATACCGGCGGCATGCCGATGATGGACATTCCCGGCATGCCCGAAGGCGGCAATGTGGGCATGATCAATCTCAACGACATGCTGGGCAAAGCCTTTGGCGGGCGCACCAAGCCCAAGCGGCTGAAAGTCCGCGACAGCTACGAGGTGCTGATCCAGGATGAAAGTGACAAGTTACTTGACGATGAGCAGGTGACCCGCGAGGCGATCAGCCTGGTCGAGAACAACGGCATCGTGTTTCTGGATGAGATCGACAAGGTATGCGCCAAGTCAGAGCGCCAGGGCGCGGACGTCAGCCGCGAAGGCGTGCAGCGCGATCTGCTGCCGCTGATCGAAGGCACGACCGTGTCAACCAAGCATGGGCCCGTCAAAACCGACCATGTGCTTTTCATCGCGTCGGGCGCGTTTCATGTGTCGAAGCCCTCAGACCTGTTGCCGGAGCTGCAGGGGCGCCTACCGATCCGTGTTGAGATGACCGCACTGACACGCGATGACCTCAAACGCATCCTGACAGAGCCCGAAGCGAGCCTCGTGAAGCAATATGTGGCGCTGATGGGCACCGAAGACGTGTCCTTGGACTTCACGGAAGAGGGCATCGACGCGATTGCGGACATTGCCACCGAGGTGAATGGCAGTGTCGAGAACATTGGCGCGCGACGCCTGCACACGGTTATGGAGCGGGTGCTCGACGAGGTGAGCTTTGAAGCCACGGACGCATCCGGTGCCGTCATCAGTGTCGACCGTGCCTATGTGGAAAGTCGCATTGGCGACCTGGCGAAAGACACCGATCTGCAGAAATTCATCCTTTAGATTTCAGCTGTTTCACTAAGGATTGGTCGCTGGCAGCGAATCCGGCGCTCGCGGCGCATTACGAGTCCGCGAATCTCAATCGAAAACTGGCTTGATTCGGGGCCGGACTGATTTTCGCCGAACGCGAATCTTTTCGGCGTCACCGCTGGCGCCGCAGCCACACATAAAAGGCGCCGCCACCCCCATGACGCGGGTGGGCCGGGCGGACGGCCGCCACGTGGGGACGGAATTCTGCATCCGCCAACCAGCGCGGCAGGCTGTCGCGAAGCACACCGCGGCGCTCCGGTGTTTCTGAAATCACACTGCCATGGAGCGTGTGGCGGGCGAGGGCAGACGCCGACCCTTTTCCGGTCACCACTAGAAGACATCTCACGCCATTGCCGCGATGGCGGGGCAGATCCGCCCGCAATCTTTGGTGAGCCTGAGCCTGGGTGAGGCCGTGCAGGTCGATCTTGGCATCCGGATCTATGCGCCCGCGCCGCAGCTTGCGCTGCAATCCACCGTCGAGGGTGCCGGCATCGTGGGGATCTGGCAGTTTTGCGTGCTTTTTTGGCTGCATCTGCGGCACAAAATTGGGCTGCGCTGCGGGCGAGCTGGCTGCCTTTTTTTGTTTCGAACCCGGAATGCGTTGTTTGGGCTTTTCCATTTTCAGCAGCTCGGACATGTCCGGGCGGCTGGACAGCGGCGTCACAGCCTGGGTGACCTTCTGCCAAAGCTGTTGTTCGGTGGTGTCCAGGCCTCTGGGTGGGCGTCGTTTCGCCATATCAGCGGCCAGCCCGCGCGGACTGTGAAACCCACGTCTCGCGGCCACATTCGCAGCCAACTTCGCGACAGGCGAATCTTTGCCCTGCAAGCCATTCCGGCAGCGGGCGAATCTTTGAGTCTTTTGGGTTTACCATGTGATTTTCCGGGCACGCTCGGCCACCGCGTGGGGCAACAGCATGGTAAGGCTGCCCCGGTCCTGCATCTGACCAGCGATGTCACCGGCCTGCTCCCCGACACCGGCGAAGTAGTCGGCCCGAACGGGACCTCGAATAGCCCCACCTGTGTCCTGCGCCATCATCAACCGGCGAATTGGGCCGTCTGGACTGGCGGCTGAGGCGCTCGGCAGTTCAAACCAGAAGGGCAAACCCAGCGCATGGTGCTTTCGGTCGACCGCGATGCTGCGATGGGGGGTCAGCAGCGCCGACTGGGCACCGGGGGGTCCAAGCTCAGGGTGTTCGACCACCAACTCGGTGAAGAAGACGAACGATGCATTCAGGTTCATCACCTCCTGGGCCTCGTCGGGGTTGTTCTCGAGCCAGGTGCGGATCGCGGCCATGGACATCTCCTCGCGGGGGATGTGACCGCGGTCAATCAAGGGCCTACCGATAGCGGTGTAGGGGTGTCCATTCTGGCCGGCGTAGGACAGGCGTATGACCTGACCGGCATCCGGGCCATCCTGCAGGACGACCCGCCCCGAGCCCTGGATCTCGAGAAAGAAGGCATCAATGGCGGAGGGTAGCCAGATGAGTTCCAGGCCCTCCTCGTCCAGGGCGCCCTCTACGATCTGTGTGCGGTCCGCAAAAGGCCTCAAACGGCCGTTTTCCACGTGGCCTGCGATGCGCTGACCGCGCAGGCTATCGCGAAAATCTCCCAGTTCTACCATCACCAGATTGTCCGGGCGGGCCAGAACCGACGCCGGGTAGGCCTCGCTCTTTGTGCGGGAGCCTTTCATTTCGGGCTCGTAATAACCCGTCATGAGGCCCGTATTCTCGCTACCGTTCCGGACATGGAATGGAATAAAGGCGTTTTCGAAGAAGGTTTTGGCGTCCTGATCGGCGGTCTTTTCCGCCAGATCACAGACCGGATGCAGGTCTCCGGCGGTCATTCCGAGCTGCGGGTCGCCGCGCAGCGCCCGATCAGCGGGCACGCGCTTTAGGATTTTGCAGGATTGGCGCATTGCAGCCAGCGCCTGAGCGTGGTCGTCCGCCTCCCAACCGTCCAGTTGTCCGAAGTCTGTCTCGGACAGGACCATTGTTGCGGCCTCAGGCGGGGTAGGCCCTTCTTCAGTCATGAGCCATACGAGTCCGACAAGTAGGGCCATACCGGCCAGAACGGCGATGGCGATCGCCGCCCGGACACTGGTGGAGCGACCTGCAATGGGCGTGGGCATGGCCGTCTCCCCGCGTTGATGTCGGCCTAATTGCCACCTGTGGCGACGACCTTCCAGTTGGGGTCGCGGGCCTTGGTGTCGCGTTCGAAGGTCCAGACGTCGACGACCTGGCGCACCGCTTCGGGGCTGCCTTCCACGATGTCGCCATTGGCGGCACGCAGAGCCGAAATGATTTCGCTGGCAAACCGCACGGTCACCCGGGCGCGGCCATTGTCGAGTTCGGCCTCGGTGATGTCAGCGGATGATAGACCCACATAGCTCTGCTCGAGTTTGCGGCCTTCCACTTCGCGGTCTTCGATGGCGGCTTCAAAGTCGCGATAGACGTCATCGTCCAGAAGCTGGCGCAGCGTGTCACGGTCCGCCGCTGAAAACGCATTGACGATCATTTCGTGAGCCTTGCCGGCCCCGTCCAGGAACCCTTCCGGGGTGAAGTTGCTGTCGGCCAGCTCGATCTGCGCCAGACCGTTGGCCAGGGCCGAGCCTTCCGGCGCATAGGCCGGGCGCGGCGCTGTTTCGATCTGTGCGTCGCGTGTCGGCTCGTGGCCGGGCAGGGGAATGACATTGTCGTCATTGTCCAGGGTGTCAGCTGAATTGTCTTCGCCCTGTTTGCGGCGCTCGAACGGTCCTGATGCGTAGGGATCATGCGGCGGGCGTTCATTGCCCGTGCGCTTGCCCAATGCAGCGCGCAGCCGGAAGAACACAACCACCGCAATGGCGAGAAACAGAAGATTGATCAGGGTATCGGCGGTCATGTGCGGTTTGCGGCTTCCATGGATTGGGGCAGACTTTTGAACGAATTGGGCGCTGCCAGACGCCTGACAGCATAGCTTTTGCGGCTTGCTCTGGTCCAGCGACCCGGGCATGCCTACTTAGATATAGGTGTAGATCAAGGTAGGGTAGCAGAAGTCAGGCGCCAGCCCGATATTTTGTCGGATGTCTTTGATGCCCCAATCCGCTGCGATGCCCCAGACCGCCGCCTAAACCCACAAACCTGGTGAGTGAATGTTCTTCTATCTGTTGCTGGCTTTTATCGGCATCCCGCTTATTGAAATCGCCCTGTTCATTGAAGTGGGCGGTGCGATCGGTACGCCCGCGACCATTGCGGTGGTAATCGGCACGGCCTTTCTGGGCGCCTGGATGCTGCGGCGGCAGGGTGTTTCCACCGCGCAAACCGCACAAGCCAAGCTTCAGCGCGGAGAGATGCCCGTTGAACAGGCCTTTGACGGGATGTTTCTGGTATTTGCCGGCGGGCTGCTCCTCACCCCGGGTTTTTTGACAGATGCCATCGGCTTTTCCCTATTCATCCCGCAGATCCGGACCGCCCTGCGCAGCCGCATTGTGGAACGTGCCAAGCGAAGCGGGTCCTTTCATATGTCCGGCAGCATGTCCGGTTCGGGCATGCACTACGCAGATGAAGCCGATATGTGGACGGAACAGCGCCCGCCAGCCAATGACGCCTCAAGCCCCGCGACGGGTAAGACGTCCGGCGCTTCGTCGCCGAAAACGATCGACGGATCTGTCATTGAATCCGATACGCCCGACGGCACACCCGGTGCCAAGGACAGCCCCTGGCGGGACAAGTAGTCGTACTCGCGTGAGTTGCCGCTTGCTTGCGATGGGGCGGGGACCATGTTAGCCACCGCCTTCGATATCTCAGCTCACCCTGATCACTCTCTTTTCAAGGCCAACAACACATGTCCGATACATCCGCTGCTGACACAAATGGTGCTGCGAATGGTGCAGGCGACGGGGCACAGCCCCAGGCGCCGCAGATCCGCGTTCTTGGCCAGTACATCAAGGATTTGTCCTTCGAGAACCCAAACGCGCCGGGCGGCTTCAGCAACCAGTCACCACAGATCAACGTTGCTGTTGATGTGCGCGTGCCGGGCCAGAAAGACAGCGACTATGAAGTTGAGCTGCGGCTGACGGCGGACGCCAAGGTTGACGGCAATCAGGTGTTCCTCGTGGAGCTCGTCTATGGCGCGGTGTTCCGGCTGGAAAACATTCCCGAGCAGGGCCTGCAGCCGGTGTTGCTGATTGAATGCCCGCGCATTCTGTTCCCGTTTGCCCGTCGGGTGATTGCGGACATGACACGCGACGGTGGCTTCCCGCCGCTGATGATCGACCCGATCGATTTTGCAGCGCTTTACCGTCAGCGGCTTGAGCAGGCGCAGGCTGAAAAGCAGGCAGCCGAAGAGTCCGGCGCGCCGGCCGCCGACGCCTAAGCCAACTAGTTAGACGCTTCTTTCAGCCACACCGCTTTGTCGCCAAATTCGGCGACGAAGGCGCGATGTGCTGTCCGCTCGTCATCTGTGATCAGTGAGGGCAGGGGCGTAGGCCGTGCACGGCGTGGTGTCACCGGCCCGCCATTTCGAGCCGCTTCTGCCGCCTTTTTCTCTTCGAGCACCAGGCCCGGTTCGCGTCCGCCGATGAGCTCGAGATAAACCTCGGCCAGCAGTTCCGCATCCAACAGCGCGCCATGTTTTTCGCGGGATGAATTGTCCACATTGAACCGGCGGCACAGAGCATCAAGCGATGCCTGGGCACCAGGGAACCGTTTGCGGGCGATCGCCAGTGTGTCGATGGATTGTCCGTCGGGCAGGGTCGGCTTGTTGGCCGCTTTGAGTTCCGCATTGATGAACGTCATATCGAAGTTGGCGTTGTGCGCGACCAACGGCGCGTCACCGACAAACTCCAGAAAGTCATCCGCCACATGTTCAAAGAGCGGTTTGTCCGACAGAAACTGTTCGGACAGTCCGTGCACTTCAAAGGCCCCTTCGGGCATGTCGCGCTGGGGATTGATATAGGTGTGATAGACGTTGCCGGTCGGCACATGGTTGACCAGCTCCACACAGCCGATTTCCACCAGCCGGTGACCTTCAGACGGTTTAAAGCCGGTGGTTTCCGTATCGAATACGATTTCGCGCATATGCGTGACGCTCCGCTGTGTCAGCGGTCCCAATCAAAATGTGGCATGCGTTCCCCAACGCATCGGGTCGGCCTTAACCCAGACGCTCCTTGAGCACTGTGGCTTCCCAGGACTTCAAATCCTCGGTGATTCGCTGCACCTGTTCAAATGCATGGTCGAGGCCCTTGTCAGTCTCCACAACAAAATCAGCCTTCGCCCGCTTGTCCGCATCCGGCACCTGCTTGGCGAGGATCTGTTCGAATTTTTCAACGGTCATGCCCGGACGCTCGAGAACGCGGGCGCGCTGCACATCTGCCGGGGCGGACACAACAACAACCGCATCGACGCGGGCTTCACCGCCAGTTTCGTAGAGCAGCGGAATGTCGAGTACGGCCATGGGCGCGTTGGCGTCACTGGCGTCCTTCAAAAACTGAAGCTGCGTTGCCCCGACAAGCGGGTGCACAATGCTTTCGAGTTTTTTCAGCTCGTCCTTGTTGTTCAATACCAGCTTGGACAGCTTCACCCGGTCCACCGCGTCATCAACAATGGCGTCTGGAAATTCAGCGCGCAGAGGTTCAACGGCAGCGCCACCTTTTTCGTAGATCGCGTGCACGGCGGCGTCGGCGTCATAGACAGGGATGCCGAGCTTCGCGAACATCTTCGCAGTTTCGGATTTGCCCATGCCGATGGAACCGGTGAGACCTACAAGCAGCATCAGTTGTTTTCCTTGTTCTTGAGGTCAGCCTCAATGAGCACGCGTGCTGCAGCTACATCTTCTGCGTCAACCTCAACGCCAAACCATTTTGCAAAGCCGGGCGCCGCCTGCCACAGCAACATGCCCAGACCATCAACCACCGCTAGCCCTCGGGCGCGGGCTTGAGCGAGCAGCCGTGTTTCAAGCGGCACATAGACAATGTCATAGACCACCGCGTTGTCGGGCAATGGGGCGAGGTCTATTTCAAGGGGCGACTGGCCTTCCATGCCAAGCGTGGTCGTGTTGACCAGAAGGTCAGCCCCTTCAAGAGCCGCCGGCAACTGGTCCCAGCCATAAACGGTCGCCTTGGCTTCAATGTCCGCCACCATGCTGGCTGCACGGGCAACGGTGCGATTGACGAGGCGCACTTTCATGCGGCCTTCGGTTTCCAGCACATCCACGATGGCGCGTGCGGCGCCGCCGGCACCGAGCACAACAGCAGTCTTGCCATTAAATCCGGGTACGGATTGTTTTAGATGTGTCCAGAATCCAGCGCCGTCCGTGTTGGTACCACGAATGTCTCCCGTGTCCGGGTCGCGGTAAATCGTGTTCACGGCCTGCAGGCGTTCCGCCGGGGCATCCACAAAAGGCTGAAGCGCCTCAAAGGCTGCTTCCTTGTGTGGGACGGTGACGTTGGCCCCCCGAAAACCAAGAGTGGGCAGATAACGAAGTGTATCCGGCAACTCTTCGGGCTTTACGGCAAGCTTAGTATATTCGCCTTCGACGCCATGACGTTTGAGCCATGTGTTGTGAATTGTAGGCGAGCGCGAATGCTCCACCGGCCATCCAATGACGCAGACTTTTCGCGGGCCGGTTTCTGGAACGTCGGTGTCACTCATTCCGGTAGCGCTCCAAGACGGCGCAGCTCAGCCATCAAGGGCAGCAGCGGCAGACCCAGAATCGAGAAGTAATCACTGTCGATGCTTTCAAACAATTGCGCACCGATGCTTTCAAGCTGATAGGCGCCGACGCTTTTCAGGATCGCATCGCCTGCTGTCTCCAGATAGTGATCGAGAAACGCCTCAGAGAAATTGCGCATGGTGAGGTGAGATGGCTGGTAGTAGTCCCAGATGGTTTCGCCACCTTTCGCCAAGGCGACACCGCCGTGGAGGAGGTGTGGCTTGCCACGAAACTCCCATAGGCGGCTGCGGGCTTCTGCCATATCGCGCGGTTTGTCGTAGCAGGTCTTGCCAAGGGTCATGACCTGGTCAGCCCCGATCACTAGCGCATCGGGGTGGGCCTTTGACACAATCTCGGCTTTGGCCTTTGCAAGGGCTGTTGCGATGTCCGGACCGGCACCATGTTCGCCATTTGCGACCGGGCTGTTTTCAAGCTCCGTTTTCAGAATGCTTTCGTCTATGTCGGCGGGCACAACTTTAAACGGGATGTGGGCACCGCGCATGAGGTTGGCGCGCACGGCTGACCCGGATGCCAGAATGATGGTGGGAGGTGTTGAAGACATTCGGTACTCACAAATCAGGCGGCCTAATCCGTTGTTCTAGTCAGACGGGGCCAGGCGTTCGGTATGAAGATTGAGAATGGCGGCGGCCGTTTCTTCGATGGAGCGGCGGCTCACGTCGATGATGGGCCAACCGTGGCGAGCATAGAGCCTGCGCGCGGCAGTCACTTCGCTGCGGATCAGGTCAAGATCAACATAGTCCGTCTGCGAATCTTCCTTGAGAGACAAAAGGCGCTGGCGGCGGATCTGCATCAGCCGTTCTGGCGAGGCGACCAGGCCGACAACCAGGGGAGACTCCAGCGCTTCGATCTGAGGCGGAACGGGGACTTCGGGCACCAGCGGGTAATTCGCGGCCTTGATGCCCCGGTTTGCCAGATACATGCATGTTGGTGTTTTCGATGTGCGGCTAACGCCCACCAATACAATGTCGGCTTCTTCCAGGGTATCCAGGTTCTGTCCGTCGTCATGGGCCATGGTGTAGTTCAGCGCTTCGATGCGGCTGAAATATTCAGCATCCAATGTGTGCTGGGACCCGGGCTTTTCCGTGCGCTCGGTTCCCAAATAGGCACCCAGTACCTGCATCACTGGATCAAGTACGGCAATGCACGGGATCTGCAGCTCGCGGCAACGGGTTTCCAGTTCCCGCCGCAGCTTGTCGTTGACCATGGTGAACATGACGATGCCGGGCGAGGACTCAATCTGGCGCAGGACCCGATCCAGCTGGCGCGGCCCACGGACCAGCGCGTAGATGTGCTCCACCGGGTGCACCATCTCAAACTGGGCAACCGCGGCTTTCGCCACAGCATTCAGTGTCTCGCCTGTTGAATCAGACACGAGATGCAGATGAAAGAACGACTTGCTGTCACTGGGTGCAGTGGGTGCGGTCACGCGGATGAGCCTTTGGAGGACGAAAGACAGTCGTGGTTACCGCTCTAAAGCTTGGCTGGCAATGGCTTGGCACGGTTTGCGGCAGCCATCACTTGGCGGTCTGCAGGCTCATGCAGGCCAGATTGGGCTCCGGGATAAGCCATGTGTGATGTCCTGCTTATGTGGATAGATTCGGCTTTCAGCCGGGGGCCTGTGAATCACAAGGGTTAATGAAGTGTTAACGGCAATTCCATGAGTCTGTGGATGGACAAGGGTGGTGTTTGGTCTGAACACGGGGATTGCGGGGGTAAGTGTGGATGCCTGCGTCACTTGATCCTGTTTTCCCCATAATCCTTTCGCCTACTGTCACTGTGATTGGTGCATTTGCCCACAGGTCTTTTCTGCAAGGCCTATGGGTCAGCATGCGAACCGGTTTATATCTCGGGGTGACTTAGGGACAGCGCCACAATCCCCGCTTTCCCTGCCCCCTACTATCCTCATCTATTTAAGTAAGAATCATAGTTTGGAAGAGTGACGTGCCGAGCGACCTAAAGACTTCTCAAGCGTCTCGACCAGACGGCAGGCTTCTAAAGGCAATCAAGGGAGAGGTGATGTCACCTCCTCCCGTATGGCTCATGCGCCAGGCCGGGCGGTATCTTCCCGAGTATCGTGAAACGCGGGAGAAGGCGGGCGGCTTTCTTGATCTTTGCTTTGACCCGAAGCTTGCCAGTGAAGTGACCCTTCAGCCGATCCGGCGCTATGGCTTTGATGCGTCGATCCTGTTTGCGGACATTCTGCTCATTCCCCAGGCGCTGGGACAAAAGCTCTGGTTTGAAACCGGCGAAGGTCCACGGCTTGAGCCGCTCGAAGATGGCAAAGCGGTTGCAGCCCTCGATGTGGATGGGGCAGCCGATGCCCTGTCTTCCATCTATGAGACGGTGTCCATCCTGCGGTCATCGCTGCCGGGTGAAACAGATCTTATCGGCTTTGCCGGATCGCCCTGGACGGTTGCGACCTACATGATTGCCGGGCGGGGTACGCCAGATCAGGCGCCTGCGCGGCTGTTTGCCTATCAGCAGCGCGACGCGTTTGAAGCGCTAATGGATGTGCTGGTGGAATCCACCGCGCAGTATCTGCTGCGTCAGGTGCAGGCAGGTGCTGACATCCTGCAGCTGTTCGATACGTGGTCCGGCGTGCTGCCGGAGGATGAGTTCGCCCGCTGGTCCATTGCGCCGACAAAGGCGCTGGTTGAGCGTCTCAGAGCGCTTGGGGTGACAGTACCCATCATTGGCTTCCCTAAAGGGGCAGGCCCCCTGTTGCCGCGTTATGTGGCTGAGACCGCGGTTGATGCGGTGGGTCTTGATCCATCGGTGCCGCTGTCATGGGCTGTCGCTGAGCTGGCGGACAAAACGGTCTGCCAGGGCAATCTTGATCCGCTGCTGCTGGTGGCCGGCGGCGACAAGATGCTGAAGGCGGTGGATACGATCATCGAAGCGTTTGATGGCAAGCCTTTCGTGTTCAATCTGGGCCACGGCATTGTGCCGCAGACGCCGCCGGAGCATGTGGGTCAGGTGGTGGAAAGGGTGCGCAACCGATGAAACGCGCTGTTGTTCTCTTCAATCTGGGCGGACCGGACCAGCTTTCCTCGGTGCAGCCGTTCCTGTTCAACCTGTTCAGCGACAAGGCGATCATCGGTCTGCCGCAGCCATTGCGGTGGCTCGTCGCAAAACTGATTTCCACGCGCCGGGCGCCGGTTGCCCAGGAAATCTATGGGCATATCGGCGGAAAATCGCCGCTTTTAGAGCTGACTCAGGCCCAGGCAACTGCGCTGGAAACGGCCCTGAACGCTGAAAATCCCGTGGATGACTTCAAGGTCGTGATCGCCATGCGCTACTGGCATCCGTTTGCGGCGGAAGCCATCGGCGAATTGAAGGCGTTTGGGCCCGACGAAGTGACGTTGCTGCCGCTCTATCCGCAATTCTCCACAACGACCACCGGGTCGTCGGTCCTCGACTGGGAAAAGCAGGCGCGGGAACACGATTTTGCAGTGCACACGAAAACTGTGTGTTGTTACCCGACGGACCGCATATATGTCGCGGCGCACGCAGATTTGCTCCGCTCCTATGTCTCCGAGCCCAATACCCGGGTTTTGTTCTCCGCGCATGGCCTGCCGAAGAAGGTCGTCGACGGTGGCGACCCCTATCAATGGCAGGTCGAGCAGACGGTGGCGGCGACAGTCTCGGCCCTGGGGCAATCAGACCTTGACTACGTCACCTGCTACCAAAGCCGGGTTGGTCCGCTGGAGTGGATCGGGCCGTCGACCGATGATGAGATTGAGCGGGCAGGCCAGGAGGGCAAGTCACTTGTCGTTGTGCCGATCGCGTTTGTCTCTGAGCATTCCGAGACCCTGGTCGAGCTTGATATCGAATATGCCGAGCTGGCAGAAAAAGCAGGTGTTGTGTCCTACAAGCGGGTACCTGCGCTGGGCACAAACCCGCATTATGTCGAGGCGCTGAAAGCCGCCGTGCTGGGGGCCGGGGACGGTGTGGCGCCTGCGGGTGGCAGACGGATATGTCCTGGCACCTGCGGCAAATGTCCGGCAAAAGCAGCCGCGTAAGAGCTGAATAGAACCAGAAATCAGGGAGAAAACCGGTGGCGGATTATTATCTGTGGATCAAGGCGCTCCACGTCATTTCGGTGATCTTCTGGATGGCCGGCATGTATATGCTGCCGCGACTTTTCATCTATCACTATCCATCCGCTGTTGGCTCCGAGATGTCAGAGACCATGAAGCTGGCGGAGCGGCGGCTGATGCGGATCATCATCAACCCGGCGATGATTGCCACCTGGCTATTTGGCATCCTGCTTGTCTTCACGCTGTATCCGGGCCTTGAGGGGTTTGGCCAGGCCGGGTGGCTGCACGCCAAGCTGACACTTGTTGTGGGTCTGAGCGCCCTGCACGGCATGCTGTCTGCCTGGCGCAAGAAGTTCGAGCGTGACGAGCGGCCAAAAAGCGAGAAGTTTTTCCGGATGATCAATGAGATCGGGCCGGTGGCGACGATTTTCATCGTCATTCTGGTGATCGTGAAGCCGTTCTAGGTTGTTTGCACGGTCGGGGAAAATCGCGGCCATCTTTATGGCTTTGCGCTTGGCTGCGGATTCCGGTAAGCTTGTCGGGTCGATAGAGATATTGTCCCCAACGTCATCCGGACGTTTGCCGGTGTCACCCTATTTGGCCTCCCGGCAAATCTGACTACTTCCGACCGTTAGACAAATTCGCTTTCACCCTTTTCTGGTTGCTGGTGTTGGGGTTCTTCCCAATGTCGTGTCCAGAGACTGCCCCGCCTCCTCACAAATCCATACCGAAGCTGATGTCATGACCGCGCCACAAGCGGTCAGTTTTAAAAACAAAGACGTTGCCGGATCGCCGTTCCTAGCGGCCATTAGGATTTTTCCCATTCAGGGCGCGGCTTGCCGGACGGCAGGTCGTTGCCCATCCCCGTTTTGCCTCCTGCGCCAAAGTGGTCATGGGGCACCCTTTAAAGTTTCAAAGAAGACCCGATGGATCCTGTAAAACTCGCCGACCTCAAAGCCAAAAGCCCAACTGAGCTGCTCTCCACTGCGGAAGAGTATGAAGTGGAAAACGCCAGTGCCCTGCGCAAGCAGGAGCTGATGTTCTCCATCCTCAAGAACATGGCCGAAAAGGACGTCGACATTATCGGCGAAGGTGTTCTGGAAGTGCTGCAGGACGGCTTCGGCTTTCTGCGCTCACCGGACGCCAACTATCTGCCAGGCCCTGATGACATCTATGTCTCGCCGTCGCAGATCCGCCGCTTCTCCCTTCGCACCGGTGACACGGTGGAAGGTGATATCCGTAGCCCGAAAGATGGCGAGCGCTACTTTGCGCTGCTCAAGGTCAACACCATCAACTTCGAAGACCCGGACGCGGCCAAGCACAAGGTCCACTTCGACAATCTGACGCCGCTTTATCCTGATGAGCGCCTGAAGATGGAAGTCGAAGACCCGACCATCAAAGACAAGTCGTCGCGCGTCATCGATATCGTGTCGCCGCTGGGCAAGGGCCAGCGTGCGCTGATCGTGGCGCCACCGCGGACCGGTAAAACGGTGCTTCTGCAGAACATTGCGCACTCGATCGCGGCCAATCATCCCGAATGCTATCTGATCGTGCTGCTGATTGATGAGCGTCCTGAAGAAGTGACGGACATGCAGCGCTCGGTGAAGGGTGAAGTTGTGTCGTCAACCTTTGATGAGCCTGCCCAGCGTCACGTGCAGGTGGCGGAGATGGTCATCGAGAAGGCCAAGCGCCTGGTGGAACATGGTCGCGACGTCGTGATCCTGCTCGACTCGATCACCCGCCTTGGCCGCGCTTACAACACGGTTGTGCCGTCCTCAGGCAAGGTGCTGACCGGTGGTGTGGATGCCAATGCGTTGCAGCGGCCCAAGCGCTTCTTTGGTGCGGCCCGTAACATTGAAGAAGGTGGTTCACTGACCATCATTTCAACGGCACTGATCGATACCGGCAGCCGTATGGATGAAGTGATCTTTGAGGAATTCAAAGGCACCGGTAACTCGGAAATCGTGCTCGACCGTAAGGTCGCCGACAAGCGGACCTTCCCGTCCATGGACATTCTCAAGTCCGGTACGCGTAAGGAAGAACTGCTGGTCGACAAGAAGGTGCTGCAGAAGATGTATGTGCTGCGCCGTATCCTCAACCCGATGGGCACGACGGACGCGATCGAGTTCCTGCTCGACAAGCTCAAGCAGACCAAATCGAACGACGAGTTCTTCGATTCAATGAACACGTAACCTTCTTGCCGTACTCTTTTGGTGTCGGACATGTATCGTCCGCACTGAATGCGTGGGTGGAGCAGACAAATGCGTGACAACGGGCCTGGTCGTGAAGTCCCCGGATGGTCGACGCCTGCCTTCGACCCCAATTTCGTTCGCTCGGTCAAAACGCCCTTTTCTGGCCAGTATGATGACCTTCCGGCGGTTTCCAACGGTATGGAACTGACCCATGTGGGACGCGAGATGCTGGCTTATTGGCACGGCACGCGCGGCACCAACCCCATGCCGGATACCTCCCAGATCAGCCCGAAAGACTTCCGCGAGCTGCTGCCCTATTCGCGGTATCTCAGCTGGGAAGCGGCTGATGATCTGCGCATCCGGGTCTTTGGCAGTGCCCTGAGTACAGCGTTTGGTGCGGACCTGACCGGCACGAACCTGCTCGACCTCATGGGGCCTGACCAATACGACGATGAACTCGCGGCCTTCAAAATGCTCCATGGCCAGCCGTGCGGCAGCGTGACCATCCGACGATCCTACATTGCCGGTGGCGGTAGCCGGGAAATAGAGCTTCTTCATTTGCCGGTTGCTGCGATTTCCAACAGCGGTGACGGGATGACAAATGGCGATCGCATCATTGGATCGATCATGCTGCGCGAGGTGCCGGACCACTGGGATGGCACGTCGGACCGCTCAAAACCGATGGACCTCCTGGAGCGGAGCTTCATTGATATTGGTTTTGGGGTGCCAGACGGTGCTGAGCTTTAGCCGGCCAACTAGTTTGAGGGTTAACCTCTCGCAGAGGAATCCTCGATAGTTTTTCCCCATGCTAGCAACGGATACATCAGCTACAGATCTGCCGGAGTTGGAAGAGGGCATAGCCCTTTCGCATCGCTCGCAGGCGTTTCTCGCGTACTGGAACGACGTACGCGGAGCATCGAAAATACCTGCGGCCGATGATGTTCGCCCGTCTGATTTTATCAGCCTGCTGCCCTATGTCAGATATTTGCGATGGGATGGCGCCGGATCACTTGTCTTCAAGGTGTGGGGCACCGCCCTTGCGGACTGGATGAATGCTGATCTGACCGGGCGCAACGTATTTGATCTTTTGCCGGAATCCGAGCGCGCTGCTGAACAAGTGCGGCTCAAGAACCTCCACAGCCTGCCATGTGGTTTTGTGCAGCAACGCCGGGTGACGGATATATCCGGCATGACCCGCTTGTTTGAATTTCTGACGCTGCCGGTCGCTGCCGGGTCCGATGGCCAGCTGCGCATGATTGGTCCGGGGTCCTTTGTGGATGCAGTGCCGGGTGAGCGTGTTGAGCTGGCGGATGATCCCAAAACCGTCATCCATTCGTTCCGGTATCTTGACCTTGGATTCGGCGTTCCGGCCTAGAACCGTTCAACTGTGAATTAAAGTGGTAACGGTTTCTTGGTGCGCTTCGTGCCTTAACTGGGCGGCAGGTCAGCTTCGCACTGTCGCACCGTTTGTCGGCTCCCCACTCTCAGGAAGAGGTTCACGTGAGCGAAACACATAATTCGCCTCTTGTGTCTGGATGGGCCTATTCGGCTTTGCGCCCGGAGGTTGCCAATTCGGCAGCCGCCAAGGTTGCCGCTCCCTTATCGGAAGTCCCGCGTCACCACGGTGATGTACGTCTGACGCCTGTCGCGCACGCGTTTCTTGCCCATTGGTGGCACATACGCGGTGACAAGACGGTACCCCACAAAGAAGATATTTCTCCCCCTCACATGCGGACCCTTGCGCCCTATGTTCGATATCTCGAATGGCAGGGTCCGGACCTTGTGCATCGCCTGTGGGGCAGTGCTCTTACAGAAAGCGCGGGCGTCGATCTGACCGGCCAGGACATGCTCGCGTATGTGGCGCCGGAGCGCCGCGACTCGCGCCGCAATCTGTTTCAGGGCGTAGGCGACCATCCCTGTGGGTGCGTGATGGTGGTGCGTACTGACAGTGACCTTCAATTCGGCCAAGCATTTGAAATGACGTTTCTGCCGGTTTCTGTCGGCGATGGGCCACCGCGTCTGATTGGCACGCTACAGTGGTGCAAGGCGCGTGATGTGCTGGATCCCCTGTCCTATCACCCGCAGAAGCAGCATCTGCTCGCGGTCGAAAACACGGCGTTCATCGACGTGGGTGCCGGGACGCCAGACAAGAGTTTGCTGGCCGGCCAGTAGAGCTCCCGTGTTGGGGTTGCCGTTCTAAGGGATCAGAACCGTTGCACCGGTTGTTTTTCGACCTTCAAGATCTTTGTGGGCCTGTGCCGCGTCTGCCAAAGCATATTCCTGACGGACATCTGCTTTGACCGCACCTTTTGCCATGACTTCAAACAGGTCAGCGGCCGTCATGGCGAGATCTTCATCACTGGCGGTATAGGCAGCCAGAGAGGGGCGGGTCACGAAGAGCGATCCCTTGAGATTGAGGATACTCAGGTCAAAGGGCGGGACGGGGCCTGACGCATTGCCGAAACTTGCCAGCAGTCCCAGCGGGGCCAGGCAATCCAGCGACATATTGAACGTGTCCTTGCCGACACCGTCATAGACGACCGGCACCATCTTGCCGCCGGTGATCTCGCGAACGCGCGCGGGTACGTCTTCGTCGCGGTAGAGAATCGTGTGGTCGGCACCGGCCTGTTTGGCGAGGGCAGCCTTCTCTTCGCTGCCAACTGTCCCGATCACTGTCGCGCCCAGATGCTTTGCCCATTGGCAGGCAATTAGGCCAACGCCGCCGGCGGCTGCGTGAAACAGTATCGTGTCACCGGCTTTGACTTCGTAGGTACGACGCAGAAGGTAGTGGGCCGTCATGCCTTTGAGCATCATGGCGGCAGCGTCTTTGTCGCTCACACCGTCAGGCACTTTCACCAGACGGTTGGCAGGGGCGTTTTGTGCTTCTGAATAGGCGCCCAGTGGTCCTGATCCATAGGCAACGCGGTCGCCTTCTTTCAAAGCCGTGACACCGTCGCCGACCTTTGTGACCACGCCGGCGGCTTCAAGCCCCAGGCCACAGGGTATGGGAGCGGGATAGAGCCCGGTCCGAAAGTACGTGTCGATGTAGTTGAGGCCGATGGCCGTGTGTTTCACCTGCACTTCGCCTGCGCCTGGATCGGCGAGATCCACGTCCACGAGCTTGAGAACTTCCGGCCCGCCGGTTTCAGTAATGCGAATGGCTTTGACCATGGAAACGTTCCTGCCTGTCACTGGGTGCGCGTTGATTTGATTCGTGTACGGAACGAGGCCCGTATTGAGTCAGTTTTGAACCCGGCAGCGCCTAGGCGAGGTGCTGGCGGAAGAATGCCAGCGTGCGTCCATTGGCGAGATCGGCGTCGTCCTGATGGAAATGGGCGCCGCCTTCACGGGCAAAGGCATGGTCGCGGCCTGCATAGGAATGCACCGTGATGTGATCGTTCCCCGCAAGGCCTTCCTTGATGGCGGCCTGGGCTTCAGCAGGGACAAATTCGTCCTTTTCCGCGATGTGCAGCATCAGTGGCTTTTTGATCTGCTCGGCCTCATCCAGCTTTTCCTGAATGTTGACACCGTAAAACCCGACGCTGGCATCTGCGTCCGTGCGGGCAGCGGTCAGGTAAGCGAGGAGGCCGCCGAGGCAATAGCCCACAGCGCCGACCTTGTTGTTGCAGACTTCCATCTGGCGCAGATGCTCGATGGTGGCGTCCACGTCAATGATACCGGCGTCCACGTCAAACTTGCCAAACAGCTCAAATGCCTTGGCCCATTCTTCTTCCGTCTTGTCGGTGATCTGAATGCCGGGCTCGAGCCGCCAGAACAGGTCCGGGCACAGGGCGACAAACCCTTCGCGGGCGAGCTGGTCACAGATATCGCGCATCACCTGATTGACGCCGAAAATTTCCTGGATGACGACGATGCCGGGGCCTTTGCCATTGTCCGGGGTGGCGAGGTAGCCGCCAAATGTGCCGTCGGGGCCTTTGATCTCGATGTCCTGTCCGCTCACGTGTCGCGCTCCATAGCTTGGGTGAGGAATATCCTGACTGTTGCCGCGCACCTTAGCGTGCAGGGGCGGCCACGCAAGCAAATGTGGCGCATTGCCTCTGGATTGGAAGGGGGGGTGGATGTGATGGGGTGGTTCAATCCCCACTTTCAGTCCGGCCCGCTTACACCGGCCGGGCCAGCATGCTGTGGAGGGCATCCGCATTGTCGACCGGGAGCGAGCAATTTGTGCCCTGGCAGACATAGGCCGCAGCTTCGGCGTCCTTGGGCACGGTCTTGCCGTGGGCCGGGTGGCTGGCGGGCAGGTCGTTACTGGCCACATTGAGGACGAGCGAGGGCAGGGGTGATTTGAGGGCCACCTGCCGCAACGCATCGGCTTGCGGGCCGGTGCCGGCAATGACCACCTGCGTGGCATTGAGCAGCGTATCCAGGCCATTGAGATAGGTGCACATGGGGAAGAAATTACGTGCCAGATCAGAGGCGAATGTCCGGATGATCTGATTGGCCCGGTCTCGATAGGTTTCGTCGCCGGTGAGATAGTAAAGCCGGGCGAGATTTTCGATCATGGTGGCATTGGCGGAGGGCGTTGCGTCATCGGTTACGCTGCGGGTGCGCACCACCAGGGCTTCGGCGTCGTCTGCTGTGAAAAAGTAGCCGTGGCCGTCGTTGTCCCAATAATGGGTGTGAAGTTCGTCGGCCCAGTCTTTGGCCTGTGTCAGGCAGGTGTCGTCCGCGGTCGCCTCGTAAAGGGCCTGGGCGGCTGAAATCATGTTGGCGTAGCCGTCCGCCATGGCAAGGTGTTGCAACTTACCCGCCCTGAACGCGTGATGCAGCCTGCCGTTCATGATCATTCGTGTACAGATGAACTCAAACGCGCTCTGCGCTGCTTCCAGCCAGACCGGCTCGTCGTGGGCGGCGCCGGCCCTGGCGAGAGCTGCAATCATCTGGCCGTTCCAGTCGGTCAGGATCTTGTCGTCCCAGCCGGGGCGAATGCGTGGCGCGCGGGTGGTGAACAGGACTTCGCGCATGCGGGCAAACAGGGCTTCCTGATCGGTGGGTAGGTCCTCGGGGTGGTCCAGGCGGTTGAGGATGGTGTGGCCCTCGAAATTCCCGTTCGGCGTCACGTCATAAATGCGCTTGAAGTCAGCAACATCGTCAGGGGCGAAGTCGGTGAGGGCGGCGTCGATTTCGGTTTCGGACCAGACATAGAACTTGCCTTCCTCGCCTTCGCTGTCCGCATCAAGGCTGGCGCCAAACGCGCCCTCCTCGGTCACCATTTCGCGCAGCACCCAGCCGACCGTTTCATGAAGGCGGGCCGCAAACAGAGTGGAGTCGGTGCCGGTGGCCACATCGCTCAGCAGGCCGATGAGGCAGGCATTGTCGTAGAGCATTTTTTCAAAGTGCGGCACCAGCCATCGTTCATCGACGGAATAGCGCGCCAGGCCGCCGCCCAAATGATCGTAGATGCCGCCCTGGCACATGCGGGTGAGGGTGAGGGTCACAGAGTTGCGGGCGCGTTCGTCGCCAGAGCGCAGCCAGGCCCGCCACAGCAGTTCCAACAGGAAGGGCTGGGGGAATTTGGGGGCGCTGCCGACACCGCCATGTTCCGGGTCCACATTGCGCACCAGCCGGTCCGCCACATTGTCGAGGATTTCGGGTGCCGGTTCGCCGGGGTCCTGGGCCTTTGCCTGTTCCTTGAGGGCTGCGCGCAGGGCGTCGGCGTTCTTGGTCACCTTCTCGCTTTCATCATGGAAGATGCGTGAGACTTCCCGGCAGACATCGGGAAAGCCCGGCCGGCCATAGCCTGCGGTCTTGGGAAAATACGTGCCGCCCCAGAAGGGCTCCCCGTCCGGTGTCAGGAACATGGTCAGCGGCCAGCCGCCTTGCTCGCCCAGATGATGCAGGGCGGACATGTAAATTGTATCGATGTCCGGGCGCTCTTCACGGTCCACCTTGATGTTGACGAACAGCTCATTCATCACCGCGGCCACGGCGTCATCCTCGAAGCTTTCATGGGCCATCACATGGCACCAGTGGCAGGCGGCGTAGCCGACCGACAGCAGGATCGGCTTGTTGCTGGCTTTGGCTTCCGCCAGGGCAGCAGGACCCCACGGGCGCCAGTGCACGGGGTTATCCTTGTGCTGAAGAAGATACGGGCTGGTCTCTTCGCGGAGCAGGTTTTGTGACATGGTGGCTTTCACGACGTAGGGCGGTGCATAAGGGTTCACAACGGTGAACCGACGCCATCAGGAATGCAGGAGCAACGCATGAAGATCAACATCGACATCGAGATGACCCCTGAGGAAGCCCGCAAGGTCATCGGCCTGCCGGACCTGGCGCCCATGCAGGAAGAGCTGGTGGCGCAGATCAGTGACCAGATCAAACGCAACGTTGCCTATGTGGATCCCGAGCTGCTGGTGAAGCTGGCGCTGCCTGTGGGCGTTGAAGGCATCGACAAGTTGCAGAAGCTGTTCTGGGGCGTGGCGAAGTCGGCGGTTGGTGGAAATGGTGCGTCGGACGAGGAGCCCGAGAGCGATTCACCCGCACCAAAGAAGGCCCCTAAGACTCGACGCAAGCGTAGCTAATTCCGGATTACCACCCTCATGGACGACACCGTTTTTGCCCTGTCCAGCGGTCAGGGGCGGGCAGGGATCGCGGTCATTCGCATCAGTGGTCCGCATGCCGCGGACGCCCTGACGGCGCTCAGCGGCACTGATCTGCCGTCGCCGCGCAAGGCGGTGGTGCGGCGGCTGACCGACCCTCGAACAGACGAGCAGCTTGATCAGGCACTGGTGCTCTGGTTGCCGGGCCCCGGCACGGTTACCGGCGACGACATGGCGGAGCTGCATGTGCATGGCAGCACGGCGGTGGTGGCTGGCGTCCTTGATGTGCTGGGAACCCTTGCCGGGCATCGGATGGCGGAACCGGGCGAATTCACCCGCCGCGCCTTTGCCAATGGCCGTATGGACCTGACCCAGGTTGAAGGCCTTGCCGACCTCATTGATGCGGAAACAGCCGGACAGCGGCGGCTGGCGCTGGCGCAGGCCGAAGGTGGGCTTACGGCCAGATGCGCGGACTGGAAGGCGCAGCTTGTGAAGGCGCTGGCGCTGATCGAGGCCGAGATTGATTTCAGCGACGAAGAACTGCCCGAAGGCCTGTCCGATCAGGCGGTGTCGATGATCTCCCGGGTGCACGGGGAGATGACGCAGATACTGGCGTCTGCCAGTGCGGGCGAAGTCATGCGCGATGGCGTGCAGGTTGCCATTCTGGGGGCGCCCAATGTGGGCAAGTCCAGTCTCATGAACCGGCTGGCCCGGCGGGAGGCCGCCATCGTCTCTGATATCTCAGGGACAACCCGCGACATCATCGAGGTGCGCCTTGATCTGGGTGGAATCCCGGTGGTTCTGGCGGATACCGCTGGTTTGCGCGACACCGATGATCCGATCGAGCGTGAGGGCATTGCGCGGGCGAAATCCAAAGCGGCCACTGCCGACATTGCCTTGTGGGTCTGTGACCTCAGCAACGCTGAGGATCCTGTGTGGCCGGAGGGGCTTGAAACAACGCGCCGGCTGGTGATTGGCAACAAGGCTGACATTGCCGGTGAGGGAGAAGGGCAGCCCTGTGACCTTCGCCTGTCTGCGACCACAGGAGAGGGGCTGGACGCCCTGGAAGCATGGCTGGCAGATGCTGCCCGTGATCTTGCCGGTGGCTCGGGGGCGGCGGCTGTTGTTGGCCGCGCTCGACAGGCTTCGGCCTTGCGGGACGCAGCAGATGCGTTGCAGCGTGGTCTTGACGAGGCAGCCCAGGAAACAGATGGCGAGGCGGCTCTCGTCAGTGAGGAAATGCGGATGGCCCTGCGGGCGCTCGGGCGACTGGTTGGGACTGTGGATGTCGAAGACGTGCTCGACGTAATCTTCCGGGACTTCTGCATCGGCAAATAAAGTTAAGGGTTGTTAACGGGTGTTAACGGCGCCTTAACCCGGTCCATGTGTTTCATGGCGTACTGCCGATGATTCACAGCCACCGGGCCTCAATGTTTCACGTGAAACAAATGGAGTCCAAAGCTGTGGATAAAGATGGCTGCTCCCCTGTCTGCGTCCTTTAGTTCGCCGCTTGATTGCGCTATGCACCGCTCCCATGACCCTGATGCCCAATATCATTTCGCCTGTTGATGGCTCCCGCTTTGACGTGATCGTCATTGGTGGCGGTCATGCGGGCTGTGAAGCTGCTGCCGCCGCTGCCCGCATGGGCGCGCAGACGGTGCTGGTGACCCATAGGGCAGACCGCATCGGCGAGATGTCCTGCAACCCGGCCATTGGTGGCATTGGCAAGGGACATCTGGTTCGTGAGATTGACGCGCTGGATGGTCTGATGGGCCAGGTGGCGGACAAGGGTGGCATCCAGTTTCGGATGCTGAACCGGCGCAAGGGCCCGGCGGTGCGTGGACCACGGGCGCAGGCCGACCGGGCGCTGTACCGGAATGCCATGCAGCGGGCGATTGGCCGGACGGAAAATCTCAGTGTGGTCGAGGCTCCGGTGGAAGACCTCATCGTGACCGACCGGACGGTGTCCGGCGTTGTCCTGGATGATGGCCGGCAGCTGCATGGGGCAGGGGTGGTTCTGACCACAGGCACGTTCCTGCGCGGCATCATCCATATGGGCCCGGTGAAGTCGTCCGGCGGACGCATTGGTGATGCGCCGGCCATTGGTCTGGCTGAGACGCTGGATCGCTTTGAACTCAATCTGGGCCGACTCAAGACTGGCACTCCACCCCGTCTCGACGGGCGGACCATAAGGTGGGAATCGCTTCCGGAACAAAAGGGCGATGTGCCGCCTGAGCCATTCTCGTCCCTGACGACTGAAATCACTCAGCAGCAGATCAGCTGCTATGTGACCGGCACCACAGACGCTACCCACGACATCATTCGCGCCAACCTTGATCGTGCGCCGCTTTACTCCGGGCAGATCGAAGGGACGGGGCCGCGCTATTGCCCGTCCGTCGAAGACAAGGTCGTCCGCTTTGCGGAGAAAGACCGGCACCAGATCTTCCTGGAGCCAGAAGGTCTGGATGATCACACGGTCTATCCCAACGGTATTTCGACGTCGCTGCCCGAAGACGTGCAGCTGGCGATGCTGACCACCATTCCGGGGCTGGAAGACGCCCGCATGATCCAGCCCGGCTATGCCATTGAATATGACTATGTGGATCCGCGGGAACTGTCCGTTGGTCTGGCTGTGAAGTCCGTGCCCGGTCTGTTTCTCGCTGGCCAGATCAACGGGACGACGGGCTATGAAGAAGCAGCCGCACAGGGGCTTGTTGCGGGCCTCAATGCGGCACGTCTTGCCAGTGGTGGCGAGGCGATCAGCTTTGAACGGTCCAACTCCTATATCGGTGTGATGATCGATGATCTGGTGACGCGCGGCGTGAGTGAGCCCTATCGCATGTTCACCAGCCGTGCCGAATACCGGTTGAGCCTGCGGGCGGACAATGCGGATCAACGGCTGACGGAGCAGGGCGTGGCCCTTGGGTGTGTCGGGTCTGAACGGGCCAGCCATTTTGCCGGGAAGCGTGCGGCGTTGGATGCCACCCGCGCACGTCTGGACGCACTGACCATGATCCCGCGCGAAGCCGCAGAACACGGTCTGAAGATCAATCAGGACGGGGTGCGCCGGACCGCCTTTGAGATGCTGCGCTACAAGGAAGTGGACATGGCCTGGCTGGGCCGCGTCTGGCCTGAGCTGCAGGGGATTGATCCGGCTGTGGCATCGCAGATGGAAATCGAGGGCGGCTACGCGGTGTACCTTGAGCGTCAGGCGTCTGACATCAAGGCCTTCGAGCGCGACGAGAATGTGCGGTTGCCCGCGGGTCTCGACTACACGGAGGTTCCCGGTCTGTCGATTGAATGCCAGCAGCGGCTGACACGGGTGCAGCCGGCAACCCTGGGGCAGGCTGCCCGCGTTGAGGGTGTTACAGCTGCAGGCATCACCGCGTTGCTGATGCATCTGCGCTCGCGGCCATCAGGGTCCGGCGTCGCCGCTGAATAATCCCCCGCTCGGGCATTTCCTGTGGATAAAGGTCTGCAAGTGACTGACGTAGAATCCCTTTCCGGCCTGGCTGCTGTTTCACGTGAAACACACGAACGGCTCGAGATCTATCGGGCGTTGCTCGTCAAATGGCAGGCGTCCATCAACCTCGTGGCGCCGTCCACGGTGGATACGGCATGGGAGCGGCACTTTGCAGATTCAGCCCAGCTGCTGGCGCACGCGCCGGACGATATAAAGCTGTGGCTTGATGTGGGCAGCGGGGCCGGCTTCCCGGGTCTCGTGATGGGCATCATGATGATGGAAACTCATCCGGGTGCGGAAGCTGTTCTGATCGAAAGCGACACCCGCAAATGCGCCTTTCTGCAGACTGTCATTGCACAGACGAAAGCACCCGTTCGGGTGCTGCCGATGCGGGTCGAAAAGGCGGCTGAAAATGTTGTCGAACGAGTGGGCGGATACCCCGATGTGATCTCGGCGCGGGCGGTAGCGCCGCTGCCAAAACTGCTCGAAATGATTGCGCCCTTTTGGTCACAGGATTCCACGGGTCTCTTTATGAAGGGACGAGATGTAGTGTTGGAATTGACCGAGGCCGCAAAATGTTGGACGATTAAGGCCTCTCATGCCCCAAGTATTACCGCCGGGGATGGGGTCATACTCAAGCTGGAGGAGCTTGCCCGTGTCCGCGCCGAAACAGCCAACTGATCAGAATTCAACACCTGCTGCAGGCCGGTCTGACACCACGCCGATTGACCTGTCTGCGATCCGCGCTGCGGTCCAGCCGGGGGAGCCTCGGGTGCTTGTTCTGGCCAACCAGAAAGGCGGCGTCGGCAAGACCACCACAGCCATCAATCTGGGCACCGCGCTGGCCGCTGTCGGCGAGCGGGTGCTGGTTGTCGATCTTGACCCCCAGGGCAACGCGTCGACCGGTCTGGGTGTTGATCGCAACAGCCGTCCGGTGACGGCCTACGAGGTGCTGATCGGCGAAGCTGAAATCAAGGACGCGACGATCGAGACGACCGTTCCGGGTCTGTCACTTGTTGCGTCCTCCATGGATCTGCTGGGCGCAGAACTCGAGCTGGCTGATTTCGAGCAGCGCTCGCACCGCCTCGACAATGCGCTGGATGCTTTCACCTCATCTGAAGCAGGCCGCGCATACTCATATGTTCTGGTGGATTGCCCGCCATCGCTCAATCTGCTGACGATCAATGCCATGGTTGCAGCGGACGCCATTCTGGTTCCCCTTCAGTGCGAGTTCTTCGCGCTCGAAGGGTTGAGCCAGCTGCTGCACACCGTCGAGCGGGTGCGGACGAGCCTCAATCCTGATCTTGAGATTCAGGGCATCGTGCTGACCATGTTCGACAAGCGGAACAATCTGTCTGATCAGGTGGCCGCCGACGTGCGCGAATATATGGGCGACAAGGTTTACCGCACGGTGATCCCGCGCAATGTGCGCATCTCCGAGGCGCCCAGTTTTGGCAAACCGGCACTTGTCTATGACTACAAATGTGCAGGCTCCAAAGCCTATATGAAACTGGCGTCCGAGCTCATTCAGCGCGAGCGGGATATCAAGCACGCCGCTGCCTGAAAGGGCGACCCGGCGCCTGACGACAAGCCGGAACCTGAGACCGAAACATAAGCGGGCGACAGCAAAGTAGGGCCAGGCCATACCTGTGCCCCAGCCAAGATCGCAGCGACTGAAGGATACGAAAAAATGGCGGCAGACGAGGGAAAACGACGCGGACTGGGACGCGGGCTTGCGGCTCTGATCGGAGACGACGCGCCGGCGGACAAGCGTGGTCAGCCTGCGGCGACCATCAGCCCCAACACGGTCCCGATCGAATTTTTGAAGGCCAACCCGTTTCAGCCACGTCGTGATTTCACGAAGGAAGACCTGGCCGATCTGACCGCCTCTGTCGCCGAGAAGGGGGTCATTCAGCCTATCGTTGTGCGGCCGGTTTCAGGCGCGACGAACTCATTCGAGATTGTTGCCGGTGAACGGCGCTGGCGGGCTGCCCAGGCTGCGAAGCTTGATCGGGTGCCGGTGGTGGTTAGGGATCTCAGTGATGCTGAGACCCTCGAAATCGCGATCATCGAAAACGTCCAGCGTGCCGACCTCAATCCGATTGAAGAAGCCGATGGCTATGACCGGCTGATGGAGGAGTTCAGCTACACCCAGGCCGATGTCTCCAAACTCATCGGCAAGAGTCGCAGCCATGTTGCCAATACATTGCGACTCCGTTCGCTGCCCAAGAAAGTCCGCGGCTTCCTCGCCGCCGGTGACCTGAGCGCCGGCCATGCCCGCGCGATCATGGGCCATGATGATGCGGTGGCGCTTGCCAAGCAGATCATCGCCGATGGCCTGTCGGTGCGGGAAGCCGAAGCGCTGGGCAAGAAGCCGTTCAAGGCGGTTAAGGCCAAAAAGGCGAGTGTTTCTGCCGAGAAAGACGCGGACACCAAATCCCTGGAGCGCAATATCGCGGATTCTCTGGGGCTGGCGGTGTCGATTGACCACAAGGGTGATACCGGCGGCAAGGTGCTGATCAATTACAAGACGCTTGAGCAACTCGACGAGATCTGCCGTCGTCTGGCGAACGGCAAGATCTAGCCGCCTTTCCAAACTGACAATTTAATTGCTTCTTTCAGGGCCGCCGATGCACTCAGCGTCGGCGGCTTGTTTTTGCCGTAGGGGCGACGCACTCAGCGTCGGCGGCCTGTTGCTGCAGTACGGGCAATGCACTCAGCCTCGGCGTCCTGCTGCTGCCGCGCGGGCGATGCTCATCATCGCGCGGGCGACGAGAGGTTCCGTCAGCGCACCGGCGCCTCGGCAATTGGCTTCTGCATCGGCCAGCATCGCCAGCGCGCCATCAAGCCGACGGCGGGACCAGACCGCACATTGGCGACGCATGGCGGGTTGCCGTGAGAAATGCAGGGGCGGGCGCAAGGAGCGCAAAATTTCGTCAAGGCGGCCGCCACGTTCAACACGCCCGAGTACCAGATGCAGGCGCTGAAGATGCATTGTCAGTGTACGGATCATACGCTCGGGTGCGACGCCGCTTTCAACCAGTTTGGCAAAGCTCGTGTCGAATGCCTGCATGTCGCCGCTGGCAGCAGCATCCACGGCATCATCAAGGCCGCGCGCATCTGCACCGCCGACGCTGGCTTCAATATCCTCAAGGGTGACGGGGCTCTCGCCGCCCTTGTAGAGAATGAGTTTTTCAATCTCGTTGCGTGACAGCTGGCGGTCCGCCCCCAGTTGATCGACCAGCGTGGTGAGCACTGCATGATCCGCATCCAGTCCGGCCTCGCGGAACATGCCTTGTGCCAGGCGCTCAAGATTTTCCGCCGTGTCTGCGTAACAGGGCAGGGCGGCTGCTTCCTTCGATGACTCAGCCAGTTTGCGCAGGGCCGAGCGCGGCGTGAGTTCTCCGGCTTCGAGAATAACAAAGCCATCGCCGGGCTGATCGAGATATCCAGCGAGGGACTTGGCCGCTGCCTCGCCCGCGTCTCTCACGCGCACAACACGGCGTCCGCCAAACATGGCAACGGCACCTGCTTCATCTGCAAGGCGAGCGGGATCACCCTTGAGAGCCTGTTCTTCCAGATCCGCGACACTGAAGGGATCATCCGGCGTATCGGTCAGGGCGTTGAGCAGGGTTTTTGCCCGTTCGCGCACCAGGCCCAGATCGGGCCCATAGATCAATGCGGCGCGGACAGTGTCCGGCGGCGTCTTGACAAAACGCTCGATCTCGGCGGCTTTGAGCTTCACCTGCTGGTGCCCTTTCTACCTAGGGGCGTGGGCCACAAAGAAGCGCGCGGCTACTCGCCAGGCTGTACAGCAACGGGTGCCGGAAAGCGCGCCTCGGTTTCTTCCCCGTCGTCATCCTCGTCGTCATCCTCCGGCGGGGGTGAGAGAGGTGAGTCCAGCGGCTCGGGGGGATAGGTCCGGTCGACCTTGGCGGCGGCAATCTTTGCGGCTTCCGCAATGGCCGCGCGCCGGCGTTCCTTTGGCGAGGCCAGCTGCGCCAACTTGATGGCAAGACGCTGGGCCAGGACATCGGCAACCGCCTCCGCGGCGCGCTCCTCTGCATCGCGTTGCGCGATGACGTTGGCGTATTCTGAATCAGATCGGTTCAGCGATGCGGTCCGGCTGAGCGTCGAACTGTAGAGGCGATCTCCGGTGGCGAGTTCAATCAGGCGATAGGACGCCGTCAGCTTGTAGTTGCGGCGCAGGACAGTTGAATCCTCCTGCACCAGCAAGTCGCCCAGTGAATCGGTGATGGTCACATCAAGCTGATAGGCGGGAAAAGCAGGCTGGCCGCGGGGCGTCAAACGATTGATCAGGCCATTGCGCAGCTGCTGACCCACACGATCATCGCCAATTGGGCCAATCGCAATGGTTTCACTGCCAATGCGCGCCGCGTTGCCCTCGTCGCTGGTGCCATAGAGCGGCCGAAAGCTGCACGCCGCCACTACCAGCGCCAGACCCAGTCCAACTGCTACCGCCTTCACGCCCATGCCGACCCCTGATACCTGCATTTGATTATCCAACGATATTGACGATGCGCCCGGGCACCACAATGACCTTGCGCACCTGCTTGCCGTCTAGCGCCTTTTGCACCTTGTCCAGTGCCAGTGCCGCCTGCTCGATAGTAGGCTGATCAGCATCGCGCGCAACTGTCAGTTCATCGCGGCGCTTGCCGTTTACCTGCACAGCCAAGGTCACGCTGTCTTCCACCAGCAACGCGTCATCTGCCTGCGGCCAAGGCAGATCAACCACCAGGGTTTCATGGCCCAGAGTCGCCCATGCTTCTTCCGCCAGATGCGGGATCATGGGAGCGGCGAGCTGGACGAGTGTCTCACTTGCTTCGCGGGCGGCAAAACCGTCACCGGCATTGCCCGCGCCGATTTTGAAACCAGACAGGGCATTCACCAGTTCATAAAGCCGGGCCACCGCACTGTTGAAGCGGAAGGAGTCGATCCCGTCCGTCACACCCTGAATGGCCTTGTGCGTTTCTTTGCGCAGGGCCAGCGCTGCATCTGAAAAATCAGCCGGGGCAGGTGTTCCAGGATCAGGCATCGCGGCGGCATTGCCGGTGACCGCGCGCCAGAGACGCTGGGTGAAACGCCATGCGCCCTCGACACCGGCTTCGGTCCACTCCACGTCGCGCTCGGGCGGGCTGTCGGACAGCATGAAGAAGCGGGCCGTGTCGGCACCGTATTCATTGATGATGTCGGTCGGGTCGATGGTGTTCTTCTTCGACTTCGACATCTTTTCAACGCTACCGATCGAGACCGGGTTGCCGGTGTCGCGTGCGGTTGCGGTGCGTGCGCCATCAATTGTCTGGAAATCAATCTCGGCGGGGGACAGCCATGTGCCGTCGGCTGACTTGTAGGTCTCGTGGTTGACCATGCCCTGGGTGAACAGCCCGGCGAAGGGTTCAGCCAGATCCACATGTCCGGTCTTCTGCATGGCGCGGGTAAAGAAACGCGAATAGAGCAGGTGCAAAATCGCGTGCTCGATGCCGCCGATATACTGGTCGACCGGCAACCACTTGTTGGCGGCTGCGCGATCTGTTGGCGTCTCAGCGTTCGGTGCTGTGAAGCGGGCAAAGTACCAGGACGAATCCACGAAGGTGTCAAACGTATCGGTCTCGCGGCGCGCGGCCTTGCCGCAATTGGGGCAGGTGACGTCTTTCCAGGTGGCGTGGCGGTCCAGCGGATTGCCGGGGGCATCAAACGTCACGTCTTCAGGCAAGGTCACCGGCAGGTCTGCTTTGGGCACGGGCACGACACCGCAATCATCGCAATGGATGATCGGGATCGGGCACCCCCAGTAGCGCTGGCGTGAAATGCCCCAGTCGCGCAGACGATAGTTTGTTGTTCCTTCGCCCAATGCCTTGTCTTCAAGGGCGGCAATGGCTTTTGCTTTTGCTTCGCCAACGGCGAGGCCATTGAGGAACTCGGAATTGATGGCAACGCCATCGCCCGTATAAGCCTCACTGCCGGCTTCCAATGTGGAGGCAAACTCAGACGCATCGGCATCCTTGGGCGCCACAACAGCCGTCACCGGCAAATCATATTTGCGGGCGAAATCCAGGTCGCGCTGATCGTGGGCCGGACAGGCAAAGATGGCGCCGGTGCCATATTCCATCAGCACGAAGTTGGCGATGTAGACCGGCAGTTGCTTGCCGTCGATAAACGGATGCTGTGCTGTCAGGCCGGTGTCGATGCCGCGCTTCTCAGCTTTCTCAATTGCTTCCTCACTGGTGCCGACCTTGGCGCAATCAGCAATGAAATCTGCGATCGGTGCATTGTCTTTCGCCAGCCGAGCAGCGAGGGGATGCTGCGGAGAAATGGCGCAGAAGGAGGCACCAAAGAGGGTGTCCGGCCGGGTGGTGAACACCTCGAGCTTTTCGTCCGTATGCGCACTATCTCCCGACAGCGGGAAGAATACGCGCGCGCCCTGCGACTTGCCGATCCAGTTCTTCTGCATCAGCCGGACTTTTTCCGGCCACCTGTCCAGCGAGTCGAGGCCTTCCAGCAACTCGTCGGAATAATCCGAGATCTTCAAGAACCACTGGGTCAGCTCACGGCGTTCAACCGGTGCGCCTGAGCGCCAGCCTTTGCCGTCAATGACCTGCTCGTTGGCCAGCACCGTGTTATCGACCGGGTCCCAGTTCACCGTGGACTTGCGGCGCTCGACAATGCCAGCCTCCAGGAAGTCCAGGAACAGGGCCTGCTCGTGCTGATAATACTCCGGGTCACAGGTGGCGAACTCGCGGTCCCAGTCGATGGCAAGGCCGATCACTTTCAGCTGCTCGCGCATGGCGGCGATGTTGTCGTAGGTCCAGCCCTTGGGGTGCACACCTTTTTCCATGGCGGCGTTTTCAGCCGGCATGCCAAAGGCGTCCCAGCCCATGGGATGGAGCACGGCATGGCCGCGTGCCCGTTTGTACCGGGCCACCACATCTCCCATGGCGTAGTTGCGCACGTGGCCCATGTGGATGCGGCCGGACGGGTAGGGGAACATTTCCAGCACGTAGTATTTCGGGCGGTCGTCATCGGTCGGCGGTGTCTGGAAGACATGCCGTTCGTCCCAGGCCTGCTGCCATTTGGGTTCTGATGTCTTTGGGTTGTAGCGGTCTGGAACTGACGTGGTCATCTGGATTGCTCAAACAAATTGGGCACGGGGTTCAAAACACCCGTGCCCGTAAAATGTATGTGGTGATCTTGATGTGATCGATTTGGGCGGGGTGAGGCTTACTCTTCCGCCGCTAGCGTATCAATGCGCAACTGGCGGGCACGGATGAGAATTGCATTCTCAAGCTGTGCGGCCGTGCCCGGCGTCACTGCTGCATCGACCCAACCAGCCCCGTCAGGCGCCTGGGCCTGCTTGAAGACCGATACTTTCACACCATCAGCGCGCAGGCTGGTGTCGAGAATGTAGATTGTCATCTTGAAGCGCTCGGAAGGTGCTTCTGGTGCTGTGAACCAGTCGGTGATGATGACACCACCGAACGGGTCAGCTGAAGAAAGCGGCATAAAGGAAGTTGTGTCGAGGGACGCGCGCCACAGGAAGCTGTTGACGCCAATGCCGTTTGCATTGCCGTCATCGCTGCTGCCGCCGCCGCCCAGGCCAAACAGCCCGCCTTCACCAAAAACGCCGGGCTCATTGCCGGCCCTGCCAAAGGGGTCACTTTTGCCGCCGGGCTTCTCCGTGGGGAAGCGGTTCTCAGTCTCAATACCGGTGCCGCACGCACTAAGGCCGAATGCGATGGCAATAGAGACAGCGAAAATCTTGAGGTAATTCAATGTATATCCAACTTGCACAGGCCGACCCGCAATCCGGTCTGGAAAGGCGGCAGGGCAACCGCCAAAACGCATTAAGCCCTTGATATTTGCTTATAACGAGCCGTTGTGGCCCTTAGCAAGCCACAAGAAACCGCAGGGGCATCACGACCCCTTACACTTCGCCACAAACGGGCTTCCGGACCCATGGGCAAGGTGAGACATTGATGCAACACTAAGCATGACCGCAAGGGCCTGCAACAGGTGTGGCAGGTGCCCGTGTTGCTGAATGGCAGTTCCAGAATGGGGCGCTGTTTTCCAAGATATCCTGCCATTTCGCCTCCAAAAGGGTGGTTTTGGTAATCCCTCGTTAGGGAATTGTGTCCCCAAGGCCACATATGCATGCGTCCGAACCCGGATCAGGCCCGGACTGCTTGACGATTGGCCCCCAATGTCAGAGTTTGCGTCTCGAGCATGGGGGGCGAACCTCGTCCCGTTTGGGCATGTTCTCGTGCTCTAGTGCACACCTCTTTTCGAATGTGAGGGACAGATGAAGAAGCTTCTTGGAACTACTGCCCTGGTGGCCGCCGCTTTTGCGACCGCGCCTGCCATGGCTGCTGATAAGATCAACATTAAGGTCGGCGGTTATTTCGTCGGCTCAATCGCGGCTGTTTTCGACAATGATGCAGGCGAGGGTACAACCCGCGCTGCTGCACCTGCGCCGATCGGCCTTCTTCAGGGTCAGGACCAGCGGACTATCCGTTTCGGTCGTGAAGCTGAAATCCACTTCAAGGGTTCAACAACTCTCGACAACGGCGTTGAAGTCGGCGTCAAGTTTGAGCTTGAATCCGGTGAGCGTGGCGCATCCGACACTGTTGACGAAGCCTACCTCTGGGTAAGCGGCGCCTTCGGTGAATTCCAGTTCGGTGCACAGGACGGCGTTGGCGATCAGATGCCAATCGTTGCTCCGTCTCCTTTCCTGGAAACGTTTGCTAACGACACTGACCTCGACCCACTGGGTGCCGGCGACAACCGTGGCGCAGGCCTGTTCTCCAACACAACAGCGGCTGTTGGCGCTGGTGGTGCTGGTGCACTGGTTCAGTCCGGTAACGATGGCATCATCAACACTGTGGTCGACTTCTCTGGCGACAGCGACAAGATCATCTACTTCACGCCACGTCTTGCTGGCTTCCAGATTGGTCTTTCGTTCACACCAGAACTTGAAGAGCTTTCAGGTGACGAGTCATTCGGTGACTCATTCTCGGGCAACAACACGATCGAGAACATCTTCGAAGCTGGTATCACCTGGGAATACGCATTCAACGGCGTAGACCTTGGCGCATCCTTCGTTTACCTGACAGCTGACGGTGGCGTTGTTAACACCAACGTTAACGGCACACCTCAGGTCATCGGCAACAGCGCACCTGATCTTGAAGACTGGGCAGCTGGCGCAAGCGTTGGCTTCGCTGGCTTCACAATTGGTGGCGCATACGCCGTCAAGGAAACAGACGCTTCACAGTTCGGTGTTGGTACGGCTCAGCCTCGTGTTCTTGAAGATTACAAGGCATGGGACGTTGGCGTAACATACGGCACAGGTCCTTGGACTTTCGGTGTTGAATACGCTGAAGCTAACCGTGACGCATCAATCAACCCGGGTGCAGTAGCTCGCAACTTCGACGAAGTTGACCTGTCTGCAATCGTGACTGGTGTTGCTTACTCACTGGGCGGTGGCGCTAACGTCACTCTCGGTTACAAGTACGCTGAAGACGAAGCTGTGAACCGCGAAGGTTCTGCTCTCTTCACCGAATTCGGCGTGAAGTTCTAAGCTTCATACCACTCGGTACTTTGGGAAGGGCGGGTCTTTGGACCCGCCCTTTTCTTTTTGTCTGAAGCCTGGTCGTTGGTTCAAGGCCCGGCCGCCCATGGTGCGGGATCCGGTGTCAGGTAAAGCGAATGCCCGCAACGCCGCATAGGGGCAGACCCGTCAAACGGCCTATCGTCCCTGGCCTCACGCCGCCCAGAGCGTAAGCGGGCGTTGGCAGCGCCTCGAGAACGCCGGCGAGGCCCAGCGGTCCAAGAACCGGATGCTTAGGATGGCTTTGTGTCGCAAAGACCGGCGACACCAGCGCCACGTCGCACAGGGCTCTCCCCGCGATGACAACAGACCTTGCCGCCTGTCGACTATGGACAGCGGTTGAAATTCGGAGACCATGATTTCGCGCCCGCGCCACGTCCTGAATGCTCTGTCTCCACAAACCTTCGGGTATGTGCACTCCCCAGGCGCCAACCCTCAAAGCAAGCGGGACGTCTCCACCCACCACAAGACGCACGTTGTGATGACGACAGGCGGCCGCCAGCCTTGCTGTGTAGTGCGCGCGGTTTTTCAGGTCATAGTCGCGCAGGCAGATGATGGTTCCTGCGGGAACAGTGTCTGCCAGATGCCAGGCGTCTCCCTGCACCGCACGGTCGGTCATGACGATCAGGTTTGGCCACTGGTCCTGCCGCCGAGGGGCAAACTGCAGGTCCGCAAGCCTTGCGATGGTATGCAGCGCGGCCTTATGGTCAGCTCCCATGAGCACACCTCCAGACCCCAGCCCCCATGGCCCACTTGAAGCCATCCGTACCCGGATTAAATCCGTCGCGGCTGATGCGGGACGCGCGTCCGATGCCGTTACGCTTGTCGCCGTCAGCAAGACCTTTCCAGCCGAGGCGATCGTTCCTGTCCTTGAGGCGGGCCAGCGGGTGTTTGGTGAAAACAGAGTTCAGGAAGCGCAGGAGAAGTGGCCGACGCTGCGGGAAACTTTTCCTGATGCCCATGTGCATCTGATTGGTCCCCTGCAAACCAACAAGGCCAAGGATGCGGTGGCCTTGTTCGACGCCATTCATTCCGTGGACCGGGTCAAGCTTGCGCGGGTGCTTGCGCGTGAAATCAAGGCGCAGGGGCGGGATCCGGATCTGTATCTGCAGATCAATACCGGCGAAGAGCCGCAAAAGTCCGGCGCATCGCCTGCTGACGCTGACGGGTTCATTGCGGCCTGCCGTGAGGAGCATTGCCTGCGCATTGCCGGTTTGATGTGTATCCCGCCGGCTGACGAAGACCCGGCACCGCATTTTGATCTCCTGGCCGAGATCGCCAGGCGCAATGGCATTGACGGTTTGAGCATGGGCATGAGCGCGGACTACGACGTTGCCATTGCGCATGGCGCGACGCATGTCCGGGTTGGCAGCGCCATTTTCGGCAAGCGGACACCGCATCCCTAAACCGACTGCCCAAACGGATATGGGTGAATGGTGATGCTGCTTCTGGGTGTCACACGACGCAGCACATAACTCAGGTCATCAGGATCAAGCGCCACACATCCCAGCGTCGGCCCAAAGTCTGGTCGTGCCACATGCATGAAGATCGCGCTCCCAAGGCCTGGCACAACAGGGGCATCATTGTGTCCAAGCACGACAACCACATCATAGAGCCGGTCGCGCCTTGCCAGTTTTTCGGCGCTTGACGAATAGGGCAGGCGGACCGGCCGATTGTAGGCCGGGTCAGCACTCTCATCGCACCACCCGTCGCGCGGTCCAATGGGTCTGGCCTGCAGGGCCGTCGATGGCCTGTATCCCCGGTCGCCCCTGTAGAGAACGTGCCGCAGCGCGAAGGTCCCTGCCGGTGATGCGCCGTCGCCTTCGCGCCCCGGGGACGTGACACCGTTCCTGCCAAGGGCGCAGCGCATGACCGTGTCGCCAATGCGCAACCTGCCGCCATGTGCCTGTGGGCCATGCTGCCAAACATCAATATCCATGGTGAGAGTCTATCAGCATGCCGGGTGTCAAACAGCATCCTTGCTGCGTGGCGCCTAAAGGGCCTTGTTGACCAGGCGGCCTTGCGACGCCGCCGCAGCCGGGGCATAGGCCAAACCGGGCTGCGGATTGTCATTAGTGTTGGCCGGTGTTGCCGGGGCTCCAAACGATTGAAGCAACGCGTCAAAGGCCGACGAAGACAGCGACGGCAATGGGGGTTCTGACGCGGGATCGGAGGTGATCGATTGTGCCTGTGGCTGTGTCTGTGGCGTCGCGGAGCGTACTGCGGGTTTGGTGGTCGCTGGAAGGGCGGCGGGTACTGGCGGCAGGGCCGCGGGGACAGGCAATGGTGTGGTGGCGGCATCGCGTGCCGCCGTTTGGATCGATTTTTCGTCTGCAGAAGGCTCAGCCTCATCGTCCCCGAACAGGGCGGTCATCACGTGGCCGCCCATGCTGTCGCCGGAAAAGGATTCCACTGCCACATCAACCAGGGAGGCTGCTGCGCCCAGGACGCCGCCGAACAGGCCACCGCCCAGGACACGGGACTCCGGGCGGATCTCGTCGCCGGTGATCTCACGGTACACCGTGGACACCACGGGCAGATGCTGCAGCGGATTGACGATATCCAGCAGGTCATCGAACGAAAAACCGTCCTCATCCGTCGCAGCCTCAGTCGCGGCAACCGTGGAGGCAGTTGTGATTGGCGACCCTTCAACGGCGCTTTCAGCGGCATGTAAGCCTGCTGGATGCATGCCCGTTGCCGGCAGCCGGTCGTCCAGCGCGCGCCCAAAACGGTGCGTTGGTTCCTGATAAGGTGCGGCGGGTAACGGTGCTGTGATGGCTGCGGTCTGCATGTTCGGGCTCCCTTGCGCTTAGTGTTGCAAGTCTTGAACCAGACAAATATCAAGATATTTCAACGACTTAGGTTGGTCAGCCGGTCGCCGGACCGGCACAATTTGCCGGGGGGTCGGCAAGCTTGGGGAGGCCCGCCGCTCACGGGCGGTTGACGCGTAGGTGAAAGACTGTGTGTGGCACGTGTACGGGTCGGCCCCCTACATAAGCCCCACGCCAATGTTGCGGGGTACCCTTTGTAAGAGGGCCTCGAAATGGCGTAACAGTGTAGAAACAAGCCAGCGGAGAGTGCTCCGCATTCGGCCAATTAAGCGGCGGGGGCCCTTATGAGCAATATCCGGAAAATCCTTCTAGTCGACGATGACGACGCCCTGCGTGAATCCCTCGCCGAGCAGCTCGACCTGCATCAGGAATTTGAAGTCACCACCGCTGACAAAGGCACCGATGCCGTCAAGCTAGCAAAAGACGCCCATGTGGACCTCGTCCTCCTCGACGTTGGTCTTCCTGACATGGATGGCCGGGAGGTCTGTCGCCTGCTGCGTGGCCAGGGCGTGAAATGCCCGATTGTCATGCTGACCGGCCATGACTCTGACGCTGACACAATTCTGGGCCTTGATTCAGGTGCCAATGACTACGTCACCAAGCCGTTCCGCTTTGGGGTGCTGCTCGCGCGCATTCGTGCCCAGCTGCGCCAGCATGAGCAGAGCGAAGACGCTGTCTTCAAAATTGGACCATACACATTCAAGCCGGCGGCAAAGCTGCTGCTTGAAGAAGAAGCCAACAAGAAGGTGCGCCTCACGGAAAAAGAGACTGCGATCCTCAAATATCTGTATCGCTCCGGCGACCGTGTGGTTGGCCGCGACGTGCTGCTGCACGAGGTGTGGGGCTACAATGCGGGCGTCACGACGCACACGCTGGAAACGCACATCTATCGACTGCGCCAGAAGATCGAAGCCGATCCCTCAAACGCTGAGATACTTGTGACTGAAACGGGCGGCTACCGTCTGGTCCCGTAGGCTTTCCAGCGCTTAACAAACAAGGCTGCCGTCGCTTATGCGGCTGCAGCCTTTTTTGTGTCCATCGGTGCCTTGGCACGGGTGGTCAAGGTGATGATGACCAGAAGGCACAACATCACCGGCGCGCCGATGAGGGCGGCATAAAAGAAGACCATGGGGCTGACCAGGATGGCGGCCAGCACGAGAACCAGCAGTGCGTTGACCATGGTCAACAAAAGGGAATTGGGGTTTGTCATCGGTTAGAGCCCTAGCAAATTAGCGTTTCCGTCTCCCCCCGGATGCGTGGGGGATATGTGCCTAAACCGGCGTATTCTGACCAGTGACACGGCGCCGCATCTGCGGTTTCGTCGCAGCTGTGCGAGGCTTGGACAAGCATCACTGACCGGAAAGCCTGATGACCAAGGAGCCCAGCGTGGAACCCAGCGCGGAACAAAAGCTCGTCCGTTTCATGCTCAGCCATATGCTGGCGGGGCTTGCGGCCGGTCTGGTATTTGGCGGTGCGCTGATTGCAACCAACACCGCAAATCTGCGCACGCTGCTTTTCGCGTCGCCCGAAGGGTGGCTGTTCGCCATCCTGTTTTTCATGGGACTGTCCGTCACCTTTGGCAGTCTCGCCATGGGTGTGGCGATCATGCTGTCCGGCAAACGGGACTAGCAGCAATCCGGGGTCGTCAGTCGGCGGGCCACATCACCGGGTAGCCTTCGATGAATTCCTGCGGCATGCGACGGGGTCGGCCTGAGGTCAGGGCGATGACGGCAAAGTTGGTGTGCGCCCGCACAAGTGTTCGTCCGGTGGCTTCATCGCAAATCTGAAAACGGCGGCTGAGGCGCACGCGCCCGTCATTGGCGCTGATCCAGGTGGCGACCAGGGCGGTCTCGCCGGGCATGGCAGAACTCTTGTAGTCGATCTCATGGCGCACAACGATGACGCCGGAATCCAGCTCGCGATACTTTTCAAAGTCGAGGCCGAGTGATTTGGAGTGTTCCCACGCGCCGTCATTGATCCAGCGGACATAGACGGCGTTGTTGACGTGCCCAAAGGCATCAATGTCGGCATCCTGAACTTTGAACGACGCGACGTAGGGGTTCTCATGGTCCCAGGCAGGGGCAGTCATGGTTCGGCGTTCCTGTCTTTAGTGGCCCGGTCGGGGCAGGCGTGGCGGGCTTGCATGGTGGGGGATGCTTTGCCACAAACTATGTCCATGACAGATGACACCCCCAAGCCGCGCCCGGCGTCAGATAGCATATATCCGGCCCTACCGCTTGAAGAGCTGGTTTCTGCTCTTGCGCGCTCATCGCTGTTTCGGGATGTAGAGCCCGCGCAGTTGCGGTTGCTGGCTTTCTCCGCAGAAGTAAAAGACGTACCCGCCGGCACCGTCCTGCAGGATGCTGATGTGCGCGGTGCGCCGGCGTATCTGGTGAGCGGGGGGCGGCTGCTTGTGGGGGATGACGTTGCGGGACCCGGTGCCCTCATCAATGCACAAGGCGCAATGGCGGAGACGGTGCTCGCCGTCCGCCTGACGGCAAAAACAAACACGCGGCTGCTGGTAATTGATCGGCCACTCGTTGCCCGGCTCATCGGTGAGTACCCGACCATGGGACGCGCCATGATGCGCTCCTTGGGCATGGACTTGCGCGGACTGGCGCGCGGCATCCGCGCACAGGCACGTGAAGCAACGCGTGAACCAGCTCGCGATCCGGTACGCGGCGCCTGACACCTCATTCAATTCAAATACAAATCGACCAATCAGGAGAGACCGATGGCAAGTGCCCGTGAAACAGAAGACTGGCCGCCAAACATCAAAGCCATCTTCAAACGCAAATCCCCGGCAAGTGCCTATCTTGGTCTTGAGGTGATTGATTGCGATGTGGATGCGGGCACCGTTGAGCTGGCGTTTGATGCAACCGACAACCTCTGCAATCTGTGGGGCGGCATTCACGGCGGCATGGTTGCAGCCATGATGGATGACATTCTGGCGATTGCTGTTGGGTTGAAACTCGAATGGGGACAGATTTCTCCAACGCTGGAAATGAAAGTCTCCATGCTGTCCGTCGCCAAACCGGGCCGGTTGACGGGCCGTGGCCGCGTCCTGCGGCGCGGCAAGTCTGTCGTGTTTGTTGAAGGTGAGTTGCTGGATGCGGACGGCACTTTGCTTGCCAAGGGATCAAGCACCTGCACGCTTGTGACCCTCAAGAAGCGCGAAGACAAACCGGCGGACAAATAGAGCGCCGGATTAGCCCTCGGCGTTCGGCGGCATTTTGCTAAGCTTCCCCCAACAACAAAACGGAAGGCTCAGGACATGTCGGACAATCTGGTGAACGTCGAAAAACGGGGTGATGTTGCGGTGGTCACGTTTGACCGTGGCGGCAGTCTCAACGCATTCAATCAGGCGCTGATTATCGAACTGACCAAAGTTGCGCGCAGGTTTCATGATGATCTTGAAACCCGCGCGGTGGTTCTCACCGGACGAGCGGATGCATTCTCCGCTGGCATTGACCTCAAGGAACGGTCTACCCGTGATGATGACGCGTCCAGCGACCTTGAACTGCGAGAGGTTTATTATCGCGGCGTGAAGCTGTGCCAGGCATGGGAAGACATGCCGCAGATCACGGTGGCCGCCATTGAAGGCATGGCGGTGGGCGCCGGCGTGGCATTGCCGCTGGCTCTCGATTGGCGCGTCATGTCGCGAGACGCCTTCCTCTATGTCCCTGAAGTGAAAATCGGCATCAACCTGCAATGGGGTGCGCTGCCACGGCTGGTATCCATGGTTGGGCCTGCGCGGGCCAAGCGCATCTGCATTCTGTGTGAGCGCATGTCGCCGGAACACGCCCTGGACTGGGGGCTGGTTGATGAGCTGGCGGACGCAGGCAGTGCCGTTGAGGTGGCGACCAACCTTGCGACGCAGGCCGCGTCCATGCCGCCGGTTGCCACGCGCATGGTGAAGGAAGCCGTCAACGCCATGTCCGGCGCATTGCACAAGGTGAGCGCCTATGCGGACGCGGACCAAAGCGCCCTGAGCAGTGCCAGTCGTGATGCCAAAGCGGCGTCAGCCAGCTTCGTCAAAAGTGGTGCTTCCTAAAGCTTGAACTCTGCAATCACCGGCGCGTGGTCAGAGGGTTTTTCCCAGCTGCGCGCGTCGGTGAATGTGGTGACAGATTTAGCCATGCCGTCCATGGCAGGGCTTGCCCAGATGTGGTCCAGCCGCCGTCCGCGATTGGATGCCTGCCAGTCCTTTGAGCGGTAGCTCCACCAGGAGAACAGTTTTTCTTCTTCAGGCGTAAAGAGGCGCGGCACGTCAATCCACTTGTGGGACGCCAGTACCTTGTCAAACAGCTCGACTTCCTGCGGGGTGTGGCTCACGACTTTGAGCAACTGCTTGTGCGACCACACATCGTGCTCAAGCGGGGCCACGTTGAGGTCGCCGACAACAACGCGTTTGGCTGTTGTCTTCTGCTTGGCGTTCTTGAACCAGCTGGCCATCTCTTCGAGAAACTGAATCTTGTGGGCAAACTTCTCATTGATCTCAGGGTCCGGTTCGTCACCGCCGGCAGGCACATAGAAGTTGTGGATCTCCACACCCTTTGCGGTCGCCTGAATGTGGCGGCAATCTTCCTTGCCGCAGAACCGTTTGATGGATGCCTTTTCAAGCGGCACACGCGCGACGATGGCCACGCCGTGATAGCCCTTCTGGCCGCTCTTCTCGATGTACTCATATCCTGCCGCCTTGATGGCTTTTTCAGGAAACAGGTCGTCCGGGCACTTGGTTTCCTGCAGGCACAAGACATCCGGCTTGTGGTGATCCAGCAGACGGACGACGGACTCAATCCGTAGGCGGACGGAATTGATGTTCCAGGTGGCGATTTTCAGGGACACGGGACGACTTTCCTAAAACAGATTGAAACTGAGGCCTGCGACGCCAATCGGCCAGCGGCCGCCCTCGAACAGACGGAACCGGAGGGCAAAGGGGTGATCTTCTTCAGCGCCTGCCGCAAGAACCAGCACAGCCTGGTGGCAGGCCTGCACGGCACTGCCGACGGCCAGGTCCAGCATCTCGTCGGTGGGCTCGTCCCAGATGGCAAGGGCTTCTTCGGCGCTGGTCTTGATGGGGTCGGTAATGGTGGCTGCCACATGGGTGAGGGCCACCTGCAGGGCGTCCTCGCTCATCAGTTCCAGCGCATCCATGGTGAGGGCGGAGCGCAACTGCTCTTCGGCCTCCCAGGCGGAGGAATCAAAATCCAGCGTTTCAGCAGCGGCGGCGGCTTCCGCCCAGTCCGTCACCAGGGCGACGCGGGCGTCGGGGAACCCCAGGGCATCCACATAGTGTTCGGCCATATCCATGGTGCGCGGGCCGGGGTGTTCGCCCACATGGGCAAACCAGTCCACGCGCTCAGCCGCCACCGCGAACCGCCGGATGCGGGCGAGGCTTGGCAGTTCAGCCTCCAGCGCTTCCATCTCCGGTCCGGAGGGAATGTCGTCATCATCCAAATCTGGGGTATCTGGCGGGAACTGTCCCGAAGTCGTCTGGCTTGAGGTCATGGCGTCTCAATAGCGCGGTCCCCGGGTAAAAACCAGAACGCGGATCATGCGGGCCAAAACCGATGCCGGAGAGGAGCACAAATTGGACCCCGGAAAAGAGAAGCCCCCGGCTGCGGGGACAGCCAGGGGCCGCGCATGGTGCGCTCTTTTCGTACCGAGAGGGGGATCGTCGGCACGGCGGGCTGTTGCAGACCAACCGGTGAACGAGCGGGGGGGCAGCGCTCAGCCGGGCATAGAGGTCTGCGCCCGTTCATGTGTAAGACGTAGGCTGTGATCGGGGCCCCTTCAACGCAATTCCTTCAGCTTCATGAAGCAAAGATTAAGGTTCTGTCAGATTTTGGGCCGTTCGCTCATCGATTCCGCACGCGGATAAGTGTGGATGAATGATCATTCAGTATCGTTTCAGCCCGGAAAATGGCGATTCCGGTGCATTTTCGCAGGATTTGGAGGGCTTTAGTCCTGCCGCCCACGGAAGGTGGAGTTGCCGGATTCCAGGCGGAACAGGTCAGGGTCAATGCGCTCGGGGTAGTTGATCTCGGTGAGGGAGATCGTGGTGCGCAGGCCCTGGGCATCGGTGACGATCCAGCGCTGCAGCTGGAGGGTCGGGCCGGTGAAAATGAGGGTGACCTGGCCAAGTTCAGGGGCATCTGGGTCCTGAATCGTTGTGGCGAGGGTGCCTGCACGGCTGTCCACGGCGATGATCCGGGCATCCGTTGCCAGGTCAATGTCGCGGCCAAGCAGTATTTTCAAAGGCGTGCCGTCCAAGGGCAGTTCGTTGGTGACGAAGGTGCCTTCCTTGATCAGCAGCTGCTGGCCTCGGGCGACGACGATCAGGTCTTCCTGGTCATAGTCAAAGCGGGCGCGGCCGGGGCGGGCGATATAGAACGCGCCTTCGCTGAGCACGCCGTCCGGATTGATCTGCAAAAACCGGCCGGACATGTTTTTGAGGTTGTTGAGAAAGCCGTTTATGCGCGCAACGTCCGCCAGCTCCTCGGAATTGAGGGGAGCAGGGGCGGCCAGCTGGGCTTTTGCAGGCACCATGGCCAGGAACGCGGCCATGGTGGCGCAAAGAACAAAAGACAGAATACGCGGCATGAGCCAGACTTTCGGTTTCAGGACACTCAGCATGGGTGCCAGCATCGCAATCAGGGCGTGAACCTACTCTGAACAGCAATTCAGGCAAAACCGAGGTTTTGTGACGTTTGCGGGTTGGCGAACCGGACAACTGCCTAGTAGGCGTGGTCGCCTGATCCGATTTCGCCGATCAGCACTTCGCGTTTGCCGGCGTGATTGGCGGCAGACACGATGCCTTCTTCTTCCATGCGCTCGATCAGGCGCGCGGCCCGGTTGTAGCCAATCTGCAGCTTGCGCTGGATGTAGCTGGTGGACGCGCGCTTGTCCTGCGCCACGATGGCAATGGCCTTGTCGTACAGCTCGTCGCCGGAGCCATCTTCCACACCGGTTCCAAACAGGCTCTCGCCGCCGTCTTCGGGTTCGGCAGTGATCTGCTCGAGATATTGTGGCGCGCCCTGCTGCTTGAGGTGACGCACGACCTGTTCGACTTCTTCATCGGAGACAAACGGACCATGCACACGACGGATGCGGCCGCCGCCTGCCATGTAGAGCATGTCGCCCTGGCCCAGCAATTGTTCGGCACCCTGTTCGCCCAGAATTGTCCGGCTGTCGATCTTCGACGTCACCTGGAACGAAATACGGGTCGGGAAGTTGGCCTTGATGGTGCCGGTGATGACGTCCACCGACGGGCGCTGTGTGGCCGTGATCATGTGGATGCCCGCCGCACGCGCCATCTGCGCGAGCCGCTGCACGGCGCCTTCGATTTCCTTGCCGGCGACCATCATCAGGTCAGCCATCTCATCGACCACGACGACGATGAAGGGCATCGGGGTCGGCTCCATTTCCTCGTCCTCATAGACGGGGGACCCGGTCTCCGGGTCAAAGCCTGTTTGCACCGTGCGCGACAGCATCTCTTCGTTCTCGAGCGCCTCGGCCACACGGGTGTTGTAGCCCTCTATGTTGCGGACACCGAGCTTGGCCATGGTCTTGTAGCGGTCTTCCATTTCCCGCACGACCCACTTGAGCGCCACGACAGCCTTCTTGGGGTCGGTCACGACCGGTGACAGCAGATGCGGAATTCCGTCGTATACGGACAATTCCAGCATCTTGGGGTCAATGAGGATGAGCTTGCACTGGTCCGGCGGCAATCGATACAGCAACGACAGGATCATGGTGTTGATGCCCACAGACTTACCCGACCCGGTGGTGCCCGCAATCAACAGATGCGGCATGCGGGCAAGGTCACGGATCACGGCCTCGCCGGAAATGTCCTTGCCCAGCGCCAGCCCAAGATGGGTCGCGGTGGCTTCATAATCTGCCGACGCAAGCAGTTCACGCAGATAGACCGTCTCGCGCTTGGCGTTGGGCAGCTCGATGCCGATGACGTTGCGGCCGGGCACAACAGCCACACGGGCCGAGACGGCGCTCATGGAGCGGGCAATGTCATCCGCCAGGCCGATGACGCGGCTGGACTTGATCCCGGGTGCCGGCTGCAGCTCGTACATGGTGACGACCGGGCCCGGGCGCACCTCGATGATCTCACCGCGGATCCCAAAGTCCTCCAGCACGCCTTCGAGGATGCGGGCGTTTTGCTGCAGGGCTTCGTCGGAAATCACTTCTCCCTGTCGTGCATTGGGGGGCGCGAGCAAAGACAGGGGTGGAAGCTCGTAGTCCTCATTGGGAATGAGGTTGAGCGTGGGCTGGCGCTCGGCTGCAGAGCGTTTGCTTTCGCGCACTGGCTTGGAGATACGGGTCACGCGCTTGGCAGGTGTTGGATTTTCCTCCGGACCTGCAATGCCGACAGGGCCGCGGGCGGCCATGACCTCGTCGCGGTGGCGCTGTCCAAAGACGGGCTCGCGTCGGTTGCTGGAAGTCTCGTCGTCCTCTCGCTCGCGGCGTCTGAAAGGGGCGATGAGGAGGGCTGCGGCGCCGACAAAAATACGGGATATTGCCTGCGTCACCGGACGGGCGCGCCATGCACATTCGCGGACGAAATCCACCAGCCACGGAGCCGAGCGTGCAACCTGATCAACAGACACCGGCATGGCCCAACCTGCCAGCATGACGGCGCAGCCGCCTGCCAGCAGCGCAATGACGGGGGCCACAATGTCACCGGTGGTGGCGATTGTTGCGGTGAGAAGGATGGCACCCACCGACCCACCGGCTCCGGGCAGGACCGACAGGCTGAACAGCGCGGCTGCAAAGGCAAAACCAATTGTTGCGCCCAGCACGGCCAACAGACGTAGGCCGACGCGTTCAATTTCCAGATGAATGAGAAGACGTGTTCCCCATACGGCCAGAATGAGAACCGGAAGAGCTGCGGCCACACCGACCGATTGGATGATCAGGTCAGCGGCAATGGCGCCGTCCGCGCCAAGCCAGTTTTGCGGCTCGGCTGCAGTGGCATGATTGAGGCTCGGGTCGCGCGGGCTCCAGGTGGCAAGGGCAATGGCCGTCCACGCTGCCGCAAAGAGGGCGACAATGCCCATCAGTTCGTTTGTCCGGTCGCGCAGGAATTCGCGCACCGGCAGGGGCACCACGTTTATGGCCGCAGACAGTGTTGAGGAGAGGGAGACTGCAAGGCGCATGGCTAAAAGATCTCCGTCATTCGGGTCAGGGCGCGGGCCGTTTCTTCTTCGTCGCCAACGAGGGCGATGCGAATATAGTCTGTACCCGGATTGCCGTCTTTGGTGTCCCGGGACAGATAGCCGCCGGGCAATACGCGAATACCGGCCTCCTGCCACAGGGCCAGGGCGGCTTTTTCACCACCGCCCGCTTCGGCCATATCAAGCCACAGGAAGAAGCCGCCATCCGGCCGCTTGAAACCGAAGCGATTGCCGATGATGCGTTCAGCGGCTGAAAACTTTGCGTCATACAGCGCGCGGTTGGCCGCAGCGTCTGCGTCATCGTTCCACGCGGCGATGCTCACGGCCATCACAGGGAGGGGAACCTGCGGTGCTGCAAGATTTCGGAATTTGGCAAAGGCGGATGTCAGGTCAGGATCACCGGCTGAAAACCCAGAACGCAGACCAGGCAGATTGTTGCGCTTGGACAAAGAGTGGAAGGTGATGATGTTGGCAAAGCCAAGCCCGGCTTTGTGGGCGGCTTCCAGAATGCCCGTTGGAGGTGTGCCCGTGTAGATGTCCGCATAGCACTCATCCGCAACAATCGTGATGTTGTGCGCGCGCGCCAGCGTGATGAGCTTGACCCAATAGGCCGTATCGGCGGCGGCGCCCTGCGGATTGGCAGGGGAGCAGATGTAGAGCGCTGCTGCGCGGTCCAGCTCTTTGTCTGACAGGGCGTCGAGGTCCGGCAAGTGGCCGGTCTCGACGGTGGTGTTGAGATAGACCGGGTCCGCGCCTGCACCCAGCGCGGCGGCGGCGTAGCATTGATAAAACGGGTTGGGCAGGAGGAATGTTGGTCGGTCAGATGTCCGGCTGCTCATCTTGCTTGCCGGCGCGATCACCTGTCCGATGTTGAACAGGGCTTCGCGGGTGCCATTGGCGGGCAACACCATGGCGTTGGCATCTATCACGCCTTCAAGGTCGTAGCGCCGGTCCAGCCAGCCCGCGCAGGCCGCCCGAAACTCAGGGGTGCCAAGAGCCGGGGGGTATTTTCCAAAACCTGCGGATGCTGCGGTCAGGGCCGGCATCACGAAGTCAGGCTGGGGGTGACGGGGTTCGCCGAGGGACAGATTTATGGTCCGGCTGCCGGCCTCAATGCCGTCCAAAAGGGCCCGCAATCGCGCAAAAGGCGATTCCGGCATGCCGTCAAAACGGGTGAGATAGGTCGGCGTATCTGACAAATCCGGGGCTTTCAGCGACGGGGTGTTAAGCGTTTTCACGGTCAGGGCTTAGCTCAGGGCGCGCGCCAGGACCGCATGGAAAAAGTCATAGGCTTTGAGGCCTGTTTTCGACGGAAAACGGCCAGCTTTTGCAGCCTGCGTCTTTAGCGTTAACGCATTGTTAACGCTGGGAACACACTGGGCACACAGCGGCTATCGGGCGGCTGAAACCACGATTTCGATCGGGTGGTGTGTGGAATGATTAGAAGTTGAACGAATTGCAACTGTGCTCTTCAGCGAATGTGCAAGTCGCACCCCGTAGCCTTTGTCTCAAGGTCACATCGACGTTAAGGCGAACTGTCATCAAGACGGGAGGTCAGGTGCGATGCGTGCAGAAACGACGAAAGCTGACGATTGGGCAACCCATCTGGGCGGCATGCTTGCTTTTGCTGCCGGGTTTGCGTCGATCTACATCCTTTGCGGCGCGGTGGCATCGGGGTTTGATGCATTGCAGGCGTTGCTGATCGATCTTGGTATCCTTGGTGTTGGACTGGTTGTGTGGGGCGGCACGAAGTTGCGCCGGCTCGTCGTCCAACGGGTGGTGCTGTCACACCACGCGTCTGTCGGGGCACGGTTTGCCCGCAAGGATTTTGCTGCGATGTCGGGGCATTTGTCTGGTGCTGAAACGCGAATGGCCCGACCGCTGACGCGACCGGGCCATCCACTCAACGATGTTGGTATGCCTGTTCCTGCTTAGGAGCGGGAGGTCAGGTCCTCTTCTGGATAGGCAGAGATGGAGTGGATCGAAAGATCCGCGCCGCGCTCTTCATCCTCCGGTGACATGCGGATGCCGATGGTGGCATTGAGTGCACCGTAAAGAGCATAGCCAAGTACCAGCGCGTAACCCGCACCGATAACCGTCCCCACAAATTGTGCGGCCAGGGTGACGCCGCCAAGTCCGCCCAGTGCTTCAAGGCCGAAGATGCCGCAGGCGATACCGCCCCAGGCACCGCAAATACCATGAAGTGGCCACACGCCCAGCACGTCATCAATCTTCCAGCGGTTCTGCGCCAGCTGGAAGGTAATGACGAACAGGGCACCGGCAACACCACCGGTGATGAGGGAGCCGATCGGGTGCATCACATCCGAGCCGGCACACACAGCAACAAGGCCTGCAAGTGCACCGTTGTGAACGAAGCCCGGATCGTTTCTGCCGGCAATGACGGCTGCCATGACGCCGCCGACCATTGCCATGAGGGAGTTGAGGGCAACGAGGCCCGACACACCTTCAAGGGAACCGGCCGTCATGACGTTGAAGCCGAACCAACCGATGCAGAGCATCCAGGACCCCATGGCGAGCCAGGGAATGTTGGAGGGCGGAATGCCCTGCGCTGATGACTGGCCGGGCTTGTAACGACCAAGGCGTGGACCGAGCACCAGCACGGCGCCAAGCGCGATCCAGCCGCCAACGGCGTGGACAACCACTGAGCCTGCAAAGTCATGGAACTGCGCGCCGAAATTGGCCTCCATGAAATCCTGCAGGCCGTAATTGCCGCCCCACACCATGCCTTCAAAGAAGGGATAAATGAGGCCAACGATGACCGCGGTGGCCATGGCCTGTGGCCAGAACTTTGCGCGCTCGGCAATGCCGCCTGAAATGATGGCGGGAATGGCTGCCGCAAATGTTGCAAGGAAGAAGAACTTCACCAGGTCAAGGCCGGACGAGGCAAAGGCGACACCATCGGGGCCGGGCGCGTTGCCGGACAGGATGGCGGCAGACATGAAGAATGTCGTGCCATAGGCGACCATGTAGCCGATGAAGAAATAGGTGATGGTGGAGATAGAAAAATCCACCAGAATTTTCACAAGTGCATTCACCTGGTTTTTGCGGCGAACGGTACCGACTTCAAGAAATGCGAAGCCCCCGTGCATTGCAAAAACCAGAATAGCGCCGATCAGTACAAAGAATACGTCAGCACCGGTCAGCGCCGTAGATACGGCGGCCGGGTCCAGATCTCCCATGGGTGTTCCCCCTCCAGGCGAGTGTGCTGCCTTGCCTGCACACCCAGTTGTTGGGTGGGGCGGCAGCTATGTTGTTGTGGTCAGAACCGATTGAGGTACTCAAGCGGCGTGCCAGCCTAACAATGAGGCATTGAAAGCCTAATGTTAACAAAAGACTAACACCTCAATGCCTGTTGCCCAGTCAAGTTGCACAAACATTGACCGCCCAATTAGTGGGCAGAAAAACTAGGCAGTCAGATGAAAGTTTGTGCAGAGGTCGATTTTTGATCAGGCACAAGAAAAAGGCCCGGGGGACATGCCACCGGGCCTTTGGAAGTTGGGAGGTTGCCCTTCACGCGGTCCCCAAGGGTGAGAACCAATCAGGGCGAGGGAACAAAGGTGCCACCGGGAGGGGATCCCACCCGGTGGCGAAGTGTTCGGTTAGATGGTCTGCGAACCGCGACCAAATTCCGGGTAGGCTTCGAGGCCGAGTTCGGAGCGGTCGAGACCCTCCATCTCTTCCTCAGCAGATGCCCGGATGCCAATCGTGAAGCGGAGGATCAGCCAGAACAGCAGGCTGGCTACCACTACGAAGGCGCCGATAGATGCAACACCGATGAACTGTGCAGCGAAGTTCGTGTCACCATTGGTGAGCGGAACTGCCATTGTGCCCCAGATGCCTGCGAACAGGTGAACCGGGATGGCGCCGACAACATCGTCGATGTGGAGACGGTCAAGAAGCGGCACCGTGAGAACCACGATGATGCCACCTGCACCACCAATCAGAGCAGCAGACGCGAAGGTTGGCGTCAGAGGCTCAGCGGTGATGGAGACGAGACCAGCAAGTGCACCGTTCAGTGCCATGGTCAGGTCGACCTTCTTGTAGATGACCTGGGTCAGGACCATTGCCACAACACAACCTGCAGCAGCTGCAATGTTGGTGTTGGCAAAGATGCGGCTCACGTCAGAGGCGTCGCCCAGCGTACCAAGGGCAAGCTGTGAACCACCATTGAAGCCGAACCAGCCGAGCCACAGGATGAACGTACCCAGTGTGGCGAGTGGCAGTGATGAACCAGGGATCGCGTTGATCTGGCCATCAGGACCGTACTTGCCTGAACGGGCACCAAGGATGATGGCACCAACAAGAGCTGCCCAGCCACCCGTGGAGTGCACGAGGGTAGAACCAGCAAAGTCGGAGAAGCCAGCTTCTGAAAGCCAGCCGCCGCCCCACTGCCAGGAAGCCTGGATCGGGTAGATGAAGCCGGTCAGGATGGCAACGAAGATCAGGAACGGCCACAGCTTGATGCGCTCAGCAACCGTACCGGACACGATGGACGCGGTGGTTGCGCAGAACACCATCTGGAAGAACCAGTCAGATGTGCCAGCGGCATATGTCAGATCTTCAGCACCGTGCTCAGGATGAGCGAACCATGTGAAGGAGCCGAGGTAACCACCATCGACGCCGTCATACATCAGGTTGTAGCCAACCAGCCAGTACATGAGACCGGCGATTGAGAACAACGCGATGTTCTTGGTGCACTGCATGGCCACGTTCTTTGAACGCACGAGGCCTGCTTCCAGCATGGCAAAGCCAGCTGCCATCCACATGACGAGGAAGCCGCCAATGAGGAAGAGCAATGTGTTGAATACGAAATAGGCTTCTTCAGGTGAGGTCGAGGGCGGTGCCTCTTCCTGTGCGAGTGCTGGGTCTACCAGCATCACGCTTGTGAGCGCTGCCGCAATGGCGAGGCCCCAGAGTTTCTTCAGGTTATCCATAGTAGATTTCTCCTCTCACACGAAATCTCTTAGAGCGCGTCGCCGTCGGTCTCGCCGGTGCGGATACGCATGACTTGATCGATCGGGTACACGAAGATTTTGCCGTCGCCGATCTGACCGGTCTTGGCGTTGGAAGCGATGCTTTCAACAACCTGTTCGACCTGTTCGTCCTTGATCACGACTTCGATTTTCAGTTTCGGCAGGAAGCTCACAGCGTATTCAGCGCCGCGATAGACTTCGGTATGGCCTTTTTGCCGTCCGAAGCCTTTTACTTCCGTCACCGTCAAACCCTGAACGCCGAGCGAGGTCAGTGCCTCGCGGACTTCGTCCAGTTTGAACGGCTTTATGACTGCCATTACCAGTTTCATTGGGCCTCCTTCACGTCGATTTGGCCGTTTATCGTTGGCCGGTTGGATGGCTCCCGAATCACGTTCGGAATGCCGTTGATTTCTTCCCGGAGAAACGCGCAAAGACGTGCGCCCCAGCCCCCCAGGCACAGTTAAGGAATCATGAAGCGTGCCAGACTCGCTGGAATCGTCTAACGTGTTGAAATCATGAGCATATTGAGGGTCATGCTGACTCAAAGATCAGCAGATGAGCACTATTTCTGCACAAAATGTGTGCAGGCAGAGGCGCATGCCCAAATTATGTGCGTACGAGAGAGTCGTATTTCTGCTCCCGCTTTCCCAACCGGCGCTCCCGCGCTAGTTTCCTAGCTGAACGAACAAAAACAACGCTCCTGGGTCCACAGGAGCACTGCCTGATCGGGCGCTGGGTAGGGACGGCAACCAAGCCAAAACCCACGCAGCTCCCCAAATACCTCTGGAGGGGGAACGTATGAGTTACTGGAAGGGCCCGGGGTCAGTGACCCCAGTTGTTGCCGGCCTGGCGATTGGTGCTGTCTTTGTTGTGTCAGCGCTCGTGCTGTCACCGGAGCGTGGCGATGCGCCGGCACCTGCTGTTGCTGAAGCACCTGCACCTGCTGGTGCAGACGCATCGGCAGCTGATGTGGAAGCAGTACCGCCAACACCTGTTGTTGAAGCGGATGCTGCCAGACCGTCTGTTGAAGCGGCTACCAAGATCACCAAGGCCCGCATTGTCGCAGCCGACGATGAGCCACATAACTGGCTGGCCCATGGCCGGACATATTCCGAGCAGCGCTACTCGCCGCTTGACCAGATCAACACCGACAACGTTTCAGACCTGGGCCTGGCCTGGTCCTATGAGATGTACACGAACCGCGGTCTTGAAGCGTCGCCCATCGTGGTGGACGGCTACATGTTCCTCACGGGCAACTGGGGCATTACCCACGCCCTTGATGCACGCACGGGCGAAGAGCTCTGGACATTCGATCCAGAGGTCCCCGGTGAGTGGGGCCGCTATGGGTGCTGTGATGTCGTGAACCGCGGCGTCGCTGTGTGGGACGGCAAGGTTTATGTCGCCTCCTTCGATGGCCGCCTTCACGCACTGGATGCAAAGACCGGCGATCCGGTCTGGCAGGTTGATACGATCAACAACACACCGCCTTACACAATCACCGGCGCGCCACGCGTCATCAACGGCAAGGTCATCATCGGCAATGGTGGTGCTGAGCTTGGTGTGCGCGGGTACTTCACAGCCTATGACGCCAACACAGGCGAGCAGCTGTGGCGCTTCTACACCGTTCCGGGGAACCCGGACGATCCTGCAGAGAGCCCTGCACTCGAAGCTGCCATGGCGACCTGGTCCATGGGCGAAGGCTATGAAGGCCCCGCATGGTGGGAAGTCGGTGGCGGCGGAACGACCTGGGACTCGATGGTTTTCGATCCTGAGTTGAACACGCTTTATGTCGGTACCGGCAACGGCTCGCCGTGGTCGCGCTATGTGCGGTCTCCGGGCGGTGGCGACAATCTCTACCTGTCGTCGATCCTCGCAGTCGACCCGGACACGGGTGAATTGAAGTGGCACTATCAGACCACACCGGGCGATACGTGGGACTACACTGCGACCCAGCACATCATCCTCGCCGACATGGAAATTGACGGTGAGATGCGCAAGGTCGCCATGCAGGCGCCCAAGAACGGGTTCTTTTATGTGTTGGACCGGGTGACCGGCGAGCTTATCTCGGCTGAAAAATACACCATTGTTGACTGGGCCAGCCATGTTGATCTGGAAACAGGCCGGCCGGTTGAAAACACGTCCTCTGATTATGAGGATGAAACCAAGATCGTGATGCCCAGTGCCATCGGCGGCCATAACTGGCATCCCATGGCTTTCAATCCGGATACGGGCCTTGTCTACATCCCGGCGATGGAAACCTTCGGCATCTATGCCGACTCGAACGAAGTGCACGAAATCCGCGAACGCTGGTGGAACACCGGTATGAAGTGGGACGCGTATTACGACACGATCATCGATACGATCGAAGCGGAAGGGGACCTCCCCTACAACCGCGGTGTGCTCAAGGCCTGGGATCCGGTCAAACAGGAAGAAGCCTGGGCGATCATCCACAAGGATCACTGGAATGGCGGCGTTCTGACGACCGGCGGCAATCTTGTTTTCCAGGGAACCGGTGACGGTCTGTTCCGCGCCTACCGGGCGGACAACGGTGAACAGCTCCTCGAGATCGAGACCAAGACGGGCATCATCGCGCCGCCCATCACTTACTCAGTAGATGGCGAGCAGTATGTGTCGGTGCTTCTGGGTTGGGGTGGCGCTGCCATCACGGCCGGTGACGCACGTACGGCTGCGGCCGCCAAGTATGGCAATGAAGGCCGGCTGCTGGTCTTCAAGGTTGGCGGTGAGGCTGCATATCCGGAAGTTGTCGTGAAGAACCTCGACATTCCAGAGCCTCCTACGGACGTGCAGTTGACGTCAGCCGAGATCCGCAAGGGTGGTCAGTTGTTCATGGGAACGTGTGCCCTGTGTCACGGTGCCCTGGCTGTCTCGCCGGGTGTGATCCCCGACTTGCGGCGGATGTCTCCGGTGATCCATGAGAACTTCAAGTCCATTGTTGCGGACGGCATGCTGGCCCACCAGGGCATGGCCAAGTTCTCTGATCTTCATTCCGACGAAGATCTGGATCTGATCTATGGCTACATCGTCTCGCGTGCCCGTGAAGACCGCAAAGCGGCTCTCGCGGACGGCTCGCAGGACGGTTAGAACATCATCCGCCTACGGATGACAGGAAACGGGCGCTGGAGAAATCCAGCGCCCGTTTTCGTTTGCGAGTAGGCTCCGGATCAAGTCCGGAGACACGGACATATTTGACGTGCTGTCTCAGTCAGCGACACGCAAATGAAACTTCCGGCCGGCTTCAGGAAAGCGCTTTTTCGACGGCGCGGGCCAGACGCAACAACCGCGCATCCCGACCCTTGGGGGCCATCAGCATCAAGCCCACAGGCAACCCGGCAGCGCTTGTGCCTGCGGGCAGTGTGATGGCGCATATGTCCAGCTGATTGCCTAGCGTCGTGTTACGCAGTGCCAGCCTGTTGGCACGGTCATAGGCCGGGCCGCCATCTTCAAGTTCCGTAATCGGCGGTGGGTCGATGGGGATGGTCGGCATGACAATGGCGTCCATACCGGCCAGCTGGTCCGACAGCTTTGCGCGCAACGCTGCGCGTTCCCTCGCCAGTTTCCAAACGTCCGCAGCCAGTGGTTTGGCACCACCTTCAAAGCGCGTGCGGACGGGCGCATACATGAGATCGCCATGCGCACGAATGGTGTCACCCCACACCGCCCACGCCTCAACGGCTGCGAGGGATATGCCGCGGTCCCATGTCAGGGCATTCATCTGCGTGAGAGGCTCAACAGCCTCATGACGGATTGTGGCCCCCGCTTTGGCGAGCACATCAACGGCGCTCTCAATGCATTGTGCGACGCCCGGGTCCGCGTCATCAAAGACGACATCCCTGGGCATGAGAAGTGTCCGCCCATTGAGCGTCTCGTCGTCCAATGACAGGGGAGAGGTGCCCGAGAGCAGTGAAAAGAGGCAGGCCGCATCGGACACATCCCGTGTGAGGGGACCGATGGTGTCGAGGGTCGGACACAAGGGCACCACGCCGTCAGATGGAATAATGCCGTGGCTTGGTTTGAACCCGACAACGCCGTTCCAGGCGGCTGGAATGCGCACAGAGCCGCCGGTGTCTGTTCCAATTGAGGCGACACACAGATCGCGCGCCAGACTGACACCCGCGCCGGAGGATGATCCGCCAGGCACACGCTCGACGTTGCTGTCATGGGCGTTGGCCGGTGTGCCCATGACGGGATTGATGCCCAGCCCGGAAAACGCCAGTTCGGTCATGGCCGTCTTGCCAAGGCAGATCGTGCCTGCTGCCGTCAGGCGGGCCAGGGCGGTGGCGTCATGTCGGGGCGTGCGTCCCGCCAGCATCTTTGACCCGGCGGTCGTCTCGTCACCGCCGCTGTCGAACAGGTCCTTCCAAGACAGGGGCACGCCGTCCACTGGTGAGCGGCAGAGGCCTGCTTTGGCTCTTTCATGGGATGCTGTGGCTTCGCTGCGCGCGCGGTCAAAGGTACGGCGATAGAAGATGCGGGCGTCCGGGTCTGCGTCGGCAATCCGGCCTGCGTAGTCTTCCACCAGGTCACGGGGGTCCTGTGTGCCAGCGGCAATGGCGCGGCCCAAGGCGAGGGCGGTGGGTGGTGTTTCGCTGGTCATGGCGTAAATCTAGCTCAATCCCCATGCGATGCGGGACATTTCGACACGTTTTGGCGCTTCATCTCCCCGGGGGCTTGCTGAACGAGGGCCCGTCAGCCACCTTTCAGCCCATGAGCGAGAACAAGACCCCTCGAGAAACAGACATCGTCATTGCTGGTGGCGGCCTTGTTGGTCTGACGGCTGCCCTGGCGCTGGCCAGTGGGGCGGCTGGTGCGCCTTTTCGCGTGGTGGTGGTGGATGCGCTGGATCCCAAGTCCGTGGTCAATGCGGCCTATGACGGGCGCAACTCGTCCATTGCCTATTCGTCCTGGCGGCTGTTTGAGGCGCTGGGGATTGCGGACCGTCTGCAGGGCCGCGAGCAGCCGATCAACGATATTCTGGTGACAGACGGCAAGGTGCGCGAAGGCGCATCACCGATGTTCCTGCATTTTGCCGCTGCTGAAATTGCCGATGAAACCGGCGATGCGCCACTTGGGCATTTTGTTGAAAACCGCCACTTGCGCGAGGCACTGCTTGAGGCCGTGGCCGCGTGTGACGGTATTGAGTTGATTGCACCGGCCAAAGTGGCCGACGTCACCTACGCGCCGGGTCATGCCTTGATGACGCTGGAGGATGGCCGGACGATCAAGGCCGACCTGTGCGTCGCCGCTGACGGCCGCGGTAGTCCTGTGCGGGAGAAGGCCGGGATCAAGACCATCGGCTGGGGCTACGACCAGGCAGGCATCGTCACCACCATGGTGCATGACAGGCCACATGAAGGCGTGGCGCAGGAGTATTTTCTGCCGGGCGGACCTTTCGCGGTGCTGCCCATGACCGGCAACCGGTCATCACTCGTGTGGACCGAGACCAAAACCGTTGCCGCCGACCTGATGGCGCTGGATGACGATGCCTTTGCGGCTGAAGCGCAGGACCGCTTTGGCACTTATCTGGGCGACTGTCGCCCGGACGGGCCGCGCTGGTCCTATCCGCTCTCCCTGCAGCTGGCGAGAGACTATGTGAAGCCGAGGCTGGCCCTTGTTGGTGATGCCGCCCATGGCATCCACCCGCTTGCGGGTCAGGGGTACAATCTGGGTGTGCGCGATGTGGCAGCCCTTGTGGATGTGCTGGTCGAATCTCGCAAGGTCGGCCTTGATATCGGCGCGCTTACGGTGCTCGATCGTTATCAGCGCTGGCGGCGGTTCGACAGCACGGCGCTGGCCGTTATGACGGACGGGCTCAACCGTCTGTTTTCAAATGACATCGGGCCGTTGCGCGTTGTGCGTGATCTTGGCCTGGGGCTGGTCAATCAGTTCGGCCCCGCGCGCCGCCTGTTCATGCGGCAGGCTGCTGGCGCTGTGGGCGACTTGCCCACACTTATGCGCGGCTAATTGCCGACCAGGTACGCGCAGAACACAACAGCGATCACCAAATCGATGATCGCGCCGCCGCGTGCTGCTTTCAGGGTTGATCCGGCTGCGAAGATCTGCAGTGAAAAGAACAGTTTTCCGACGATGGAAAACAGCATGATTGGTGTACGGACTGTTTCGTCATAGGCCGCATAGATCAGCAGCAGGCCGGACATGCCGATGACAAGGCCCCAATTGCGCATGATGGCGTTGCCCAGCGCGCCGTCGAGGACGGTTCCAAAAAACTGCTGAAACACGAGGCGGGGCGCGATGACGGCCACCAGCATGCTTGATGTGACGACGCCGGACACAAGCAGTATCCAGAAGATGTGGTCCGCGATGAAAGCCATTGCGTGTTCGCCCCCTTGTTAGTCCCCACATATGGGTATGCGGGTGGGCCTGCACAACACTCAGGGCATGGCGCGGCGGCGGGCCTCGGGCTGGCGGCTAGCCAAGCCAGCCCATCTGTCGCCCGCCAATCACGTGAATATGGACATGGTAGACCGTTTGAGCCCCTTGCGGATTTGTGTTGGTGGTCAGTCGAAATCCGCTATCCGCGACGCCATAAGTGCGTGCAAGGTCCACGGCAAAATTGATCATCTCCCCGCGAACCTCCGGAGGGACGTCAAGAATGGTGGCGTAGCGTTCTTTTGAAATAACCAGAAGGTGGACCGGAGCCAGCTTTTCCTTGACCACTTCGATTGCAAAAGCGTTTGCCGTCTGCGCGACCCAGACGTCTTCAGCCATGGTTTCAAACGGGCTGGGTTTGGCGATGCTCTCCGCCTTGATTTGTGGGAGCCGCCATTCGGCAAGCTGCCAGAAGACCCATGTCAACGGTCCGAGTTGCCCGATGGCGAATGCCACCAAGGCGATAAGTGGAATTTTGAAACGAGTGAGCATGGTGTCCCCCTTTTGTTGGCAGGACACGAGTGTTGAGCGCGGCTAGTCGCGGCTCAAGCCTTTTTCCTCAAGGACGCTGATATAGGCGTTCATCTTGGTGTCGGCATCTCGGCCAAGCTCGTACAGATAGTCCCAGGTGAACAGGCCCGAATCATGGCCGTCTGAAAAGATCAGGCGCACAGCGTAGGACCCAACCGGCTCCACCTGGTTGATGGCAATCATGCGCTTGCCCGGCACCGTCTTTTTTTGACCCGAGCCATGACCCTGCACTTCGGCGGAGGGGCTTTCGACACGCAGGAGCTCTGCAGGAACCGCAAAGCTTGTGCCGTCGTCAAAATCGACCTCGAGAACCCGCTCACTCTTCTTGAGGCGGATTTCTGTGGGCCAGGGCCGGTTCTGTTTGGTCTGCGCGCTCATGGCGATTGTCCTAGGCGCTGCCGGCTTCGGTGTCGGTCAGTTCGCGGGCTTCTTCCGGCAGCATGATGGGGATGCCATCGCGGATCGGGTAGGCGAGGCGGGCAGCCTTGCTCACCAGTTCCTGCTTCGACTTGTCGTAGGACAGGGTTTCGCGTGTGACCGGGCAGACCAGAATTTCCAGCAGCTTGGGGTCAACTTCACCGGCAGCTGCGTGCAGTGTGCTGTCAGAAGCGGGGGTACTGTCAGCAGCGGATGTTGTGTCGTCTGTCATGTCGGTTCCTGTCGTCAGAACAGCTCCTATTGGAGCGTGGTGTCGTCGTCGGTCTGTGTTTGTGCCAGTGCCATCTCGGCCAGGGCAATCAATATCTGGTTGCGCTGCTCAAGGCTGTCAGCCTCCAGCATGGCCTGTTTTTCCTGCGGGCCAAACGGCGAAATCATCGACAGGGAATTGACCAGCGCCTCGTTTGAAGATTGCTCAATCGCGTCCCAGTCGGCCTGCAGATTGTTGGCGTCCAGGTAGCGCCGGACAACATCAAGAAGGGCGGTGCGGCTGACATCAAGTTCGCCACTGCCCGCCTCAAGATCATTTGCGAAGGGCGCATAGTCTGCCTTCACCTGTCGGAACGGGGTCATGGCATCCAGCTCCTGGGTTACTTTGAACCGGCAGATGCCAGTCAGTGTCATCAGGACGCGGCCATCATCGGTTTCATTGAAGCCGGTGATGCGCCCGGCACAGCCTACGTCATGAATGGCCGGACTGGCGCCCGCGTCAGCCGGACCAATGGTCTGTGGCTGGATCATGCCGATGAGCCTGTCGCCTGAGCGCAGCGCCGCATCCACCATTGAGACGTAACGCGGCTCAAAGATATTGAGCGGCAGTACGCCGCGCGGCAGCAACATGGCACCCGCAAGCGGGAAGATGGGCAAAGTACCCGGCAGATCATTTATCGAAGAATAGCGTTCGGTCATGCGACCTTTCTTGGTCCGTATGCGGATGGTCTGGTTGCGATTATGAAAAGAGGACAGAGGAAAGCTTGCGGCGGCCGGCCTGCGTTGCTTCGTCCATGGGGCCCCATGCCTCAAAGAACTGCAGCAATTGCGTGCGGGCGGCTTCCTCATTCCAGGCCCGGTCGAGGCGGATGCTCTCGATCAGGTGGTCGGTTGCGCCGTCACGGTCGCCTGCGGCGTTGAGCGCAATGGCGACTTCAATGCGTGTCTCGTGATCTTTGGGGTCTGCTTCCAGCTTGGCGAGCAGCGGCGACAGATCGTTTTCCGGTTCCGCGGGTCCTGACCGGGCAATCTCCAGTGCTGCGATCGCACCCTTGATGTCCGGGTCATCGGCCAGCTTGTCGTCCGCCAGGCCGAGCACTTCTGTGGCGCGGTCCAGGTCGTTGCTGGCGATGTAGCAGCGCGCCAGACCGGCAATGGCCTTGGGGTTTTCGCGGTCTTCCTGCAGCACCGCGGCAAAGGCCTGGGCCGCAGCGCCAATGTCGCCCGCGTCCATGGCGGCAGCACCGGCTTCGAGCATCTGCTCTGATTGTGTCGGGGCCAGTTCGCCACCCAGAAGGGTTTCTACAAAGCGTTTGATCTGGCTTTCGGGCAGCGCGCCCATGAAGCCATCCACCGGCTGACCGTTCTTGAAAGCAAAGACCGCCGGGATCGACTGCACGCGCAGTTGCTGCGCGATCTCCGGGTGCTCGTCGATGTTCATTTTCACCAGCCGCACGGCGCCCTGGGCCTGCTGCACGACTTTTTCCAGAATGGGTGTCAGCTGCTTGCAGGGGCCACACCACGGGGCCCAGAAATCCACAATGACGGGGGTCTGCTGGCTAGCATCCATCACGTCGACAGCAAAACTCTGTGTGGTGGCGTCCTTGATCAGGTCGCCCGCCGGGGCTTGTGCGCCCAAAGGTGCTGCGCCCTCGCGGGTGCTGTGAATATCACTCATCTCATAACTCCTGCCGGACAACCAGGCTCCGGCGACTTGGGCTCAAAATCACGCCCGTTGGCTTTGAATATGGGGTTCGCCGGGCATTTGCCCACCTTAACATGATGGTGTGAGCAGCGCTGAGACGGTTGGTTTGGGCAGCCAGAGCGCAGACCCGGGCCATGGTTTACCGGGATAGGGGACCCTACGGCAAGGATGCATGGGAGAGGTGTGGGGCAGGTGCCGGGAATCGGCAGTTCCTTTGGCATTTTCAAAGGGTCACAAGCCCCTTGCAATCATCCACTTCTTGCGCAATAACACCGCTCCCTTGGGGTGGATTTTCATCCATCAGGGCCGAGTTGCAGCTTTTGCGCGGTCCACGTCAGAGCGGGCGTAGCTCAGGGGTAGAGCACAACCTTGCCAAGGTTGGGGTCGTGAGTTCGAATCTCATCGCCCGCTCCAATTTTTCCTCCGATAGATATGCAGTTGTGGGGTGCCCGCCATTACGCGAGCAGGTTATGCTGCATCTATGTTTCAGGGGAATATGGGGCTGGAGTCATGGTTCGAATTGGCGGCTATCTTGAGCCTGTTGAACATGATTCTCTAAAAGCCTATGTCAATGGACTCGGGATCACGTTCTCTTCACTTGCTAGTCTGCTGATCCACAGGGAACTAAAACACAAACGCCTTCCGTCACTAACAATCAAGTATACTAAAACCGTTTCCAGCAGCACCCGGAGGCGCGTGACGACACGCTTGTTGGATGACGAGTTGAAGTTGAGACTTAGCGACCTGGCAGAGAACGCTGGGCTGCCGATTGACCATGCAGTTTCGATTCTAGTTCGAACGGAGTTGGACGAGCGTTGGCTTGAAAATGCGATGTAGCGGCAGTACTGGAATCATATTGATTCCAAACGACTTTATGGCATAATCAAATGATAAGAATGTCTGCCAAGAGCGCTTGCGCTAGGAGCTTTGGGGCTTCTCAACGGAGTGAATATCCATGGCTTTGAAAGCCGTCACAGCAACGCAAGAAAGTGCCGTCCGATTGGATGCTGCAATGCTTGACCGGTTGCAGTGGGAACAATTCCAGCATGATGAAAAGTATCATCGCGAGATTGTGCGCCTTGATATTCAGAGCCGCTTGAAGCACATGGCATTACATTTTGCCAAGTATGCTGGTGAGCTTTGTGAAGAGCCAGCTGAGACCGAGTTCAAACGGCTTGTGACTGATGCCCTCATCATCGGAATTTCTACGTCCAATTTCCTAAATGAGCGGATTGCTGATTCTCTGAAAAGTAATGTTGTTGGCAAAAATCCGGATTTTGTCCGGACACTGATTATTACCTCAGGGCGCATGGCTGGTGCATGTGAAAAAATGGATCACATGGAAGACTTTCCATTTCGCCCGACCATCTCTGAGCAAGTGGCCAGAATTGTTGGCGGTGCATTGGATGTCTTTGCGGATAGGGGCTGGGATTTCGAAGAAGTATCTGAGGCTCGCCTTAGGCCGGTAAAGCAAAAGTCTATTTTCTACGAGAAACTCGAAGAGAGACTTTGAGTCATGGCTTTCTGGAGCGGTGCGAAATTAGCGTATGACGGACCGCGACTTCAGATAGTTGATGGTTTTGAGAAAAAACAGATCGATTGCTCTGCGTACACTCTTCGCATGGGTGCTGAAGCCTATGTCACGCCTTCTCATGGGTTTGACTTGCGAAAAAATACGAAGCAAAAACTGGAATTCCCGCAACCTCATTTAATGCCTGCGTTCGGCAAATGGTATCGAGCGCGTGGAGGAGACTTCGTTATTCCGCCTGGGCAGTTTGCCTTCTTGTTGACAGAAGAGACTGTCAAGATTCCTCCAAGCACGATGGGATTTATCTCCCTGAAGTCCGGAACAAAATTCAAAGGCCTCATAAACGTTTCTGGCTTTCACGTTGATCCTGGGTTCACTGGAAAACTAATCTACTCAGTTTTTAATGCAGGACCTTCCCCGATTCATTTATCGAGAGGCGATGACCTTTTCCTCTTGTGGATCGCGGACCTTGTTGGCGACGAGGACCCTATCTACACGAAAACGACTAGGGACAACGTTCCGGCGCAACTTGAGATTCCCTCAAAGCTCATTTCTGAGGTTGCGCGTGAAACGCATTCTTTGCAGGCGCTGTCTGATCGCGTCGCACTACTTTCAGCAAGAGTGACAACAGTTACAGCGGTTGCAATGGGTGCAGCGACCGTCTTCGGTCTGGCTTTCGCAATTGTCGCTGTGATTTTTGCTTGGCCATCATTTGAGCAATGGGTGCAAAAGCCATGAAAGGGCGTGTTCGTAACGAACCTCAATGCGAGGGCCGGTACCAATCAGACGGTTGCAAACTGCGCGGTACATAGAGCGGGTGTTTCGGCGTCCCATTGGCGTTCGACGCGAAGGCGGAAAATGGTCTTTTGAGCATTTGTAAGACCTTGCTGTCTCGCTCTTGAAACCTGCCGTGGTTGCCCCAAGCCGCAACTATCGGAAGCGTGTTACCAGTGGCCTCGGAAACGCAAACCAGCATGTCATCATTGTCTGGTCCAACAGGATTTGGCGCCTTTTTCATCACTTTTGGTGAAGTTGAGCGATATGCGAAGAGGTTCACAACAGCAATTCCTCCGTATCGCCATGCGTCGGCTCTGCGAATTAGGCCGCGAATGGTGGGGTCCATGATTTCATGCGTGGCAGTTGAAGGATTCAGCATGCAAACAACCAGCAACGGATCGTTACTCCACCGCCATTCAAGATAGTACCGATAAATTTCATCGTCGCTGAAGTGGGCGGTGCAGCGCATTCCAGCGACATCTGTGCGCGTCTCAATTTTCATTGTCTTCGACCGGAGCGTTGTCTCTCGCGTGTTGCCGAGAGGCCTATACAAAGCCTCTCGGCAACGAACGATACCCAATTTTTGCTCTGCAAAAGGGCTCTACCAGAGATCATAGCCCTGCACTTCGGCGCGGCCGACGACCATGTGGTGCACTTCGTCGGGACCGTCTGCGAAGCGCAGGTGGCGGATGTCTGCATAGAGAGACGCGAGCGGTGTCCACTGGGAGACGCCGGTGGCGCCGTGGATCTGGATGGCGTCATCAATGATCTGACAGACCTTCTCCGGCACCATGGCTTTGACGGCGCTGATGTAGACGCGGGCTTCCTTGTTGCCCAGCACGTCCATGGCCTTGGCGGCCTGTAATACAGCAAGGCGCATGGCGTTGATCTCGATGCGGGCGCGCGACACTTTTTCGAGATTGCCGCCCAGCTTGATAAGTGGCTTGCCGAAGGCATCGCGCGTGGCACCGCGACGCACCATCAGTTCCAGGGCCTTTTCGGCTTTGCCGATGGAGCGCATGCAGTGATGGATGCGGCCTGGTCCAAGGCGCAGCTGTGAGATTTCAAAGCCACGGCCTTCGCCCAGCAGAATGTTTTCTTCAGGCACGCGCACATTGTTGAACTTGATGTGCATGTGACCGCGTGGGGCATGATCCTCGCCGAACACTTCCATGCCTTCGAGGATTTCAACGCCCGGCGTGTCCTTGGGCACAAGGATCTGCGACTGCTGCTTGTGCGGTGCCGCATCCGGGCTGGTCTTCACCATGACGATCATGATCTTGCAGCGCGGGTCGCCGGCGCCGGAGATGTAGAACTTCTCGCCGTTGATCACCCATTCGCCATTTTCAAGCACGGCGCTGGTGGAAATGTTCTTGGCATCAGACGATGGCAGACCGGGCTCGGTCATGGCATAGGCCGAGCGGATTTCACCGTTCAGCAATGGCTTCAGCCACTTCTCCTGCTGTGCGGCGGTGCCGACGCGTTCCAGCACTTCCATGTTGCCGGTATCCGGTGCGCTGCAGTTCAGGGTCTCTGAGGCAAGCGGGTACTTGCCAAGCTCGGCCGCGATGTAGGCGTAGTCGAGATTGGACAGACCTTCACCAAACTCGGAATCCGGCAGGAAGAAGTTCCACAGGCCGGACTCCTTGGCTTTCGCCTTG